>JASLFF010000144.1 GCA_030150795.1 Terriglobales bacterium
GTCGGAATATCGCTTGGCGTCAATGATGTGACCTGCGGAAGGCGCGCAACGAGGTGGCTGGCTGAGCTGGATGAGTTAGCCGGTCTCTTGCGCCATAAGTTTGGTGCACAGCAGATGCTCTGGAGCGGTCTGCCGCCCATGCATGAATTTCCCGCGCTGCCGCAGCCGTTGCGCTGGTATCTGGGAGCCAGGGCGAAATGGTTTGACCGCATGCTGCGCGGTTGGACGGCGGCGCAACCTGATTGTGTATTCGTCGCTGCACCAGCAGAGGGTTGCGGGCCAATGATGGCAGAAGATGGTTTTCATCCTGGTCCGCGGATGTATGAAATTTGGGGCGTGGAGATGGCAAGACGGATTATGGAATGTCGAGGCTTGGCTTCGCATGAACCAGCAGCGGCCCAATCGGACTGAATGGGGTTTGGGGGTTGTCTATCGCCAAGAGGCAGCTCAGGTTGGCCGATATGGTCTTTCCACGCGCTCAACTACTCTCTTCACATACCGTGGCTTTTTCCCTTTTATGACTCGGAATTTCCTGCCACACGTGGGGCAGGGAGGGACAAAGTACAATTCCTCGTGCGGCGCTAGCATCAGATGATCGCATTTACAACGCCAGGCCACATGGTTGCCAAGCCCGCGTCCGTAAGTTGTCTCGCCCTCTTTCCACTGGATCGGGACATCTTCATAGAATCTGGCCATCGCTGCCTCCCCGGAGATGCATTCTATTCCAGGAATCCGTGGAATCAAAAGAAAGCATCAATAAGGCGGCATCCAAAGCGGTTTCCAACCGCATCAAAGATTTCTCGGGTAGAAGCCAAATACAACCAATTAGATTTGCCCTATCCCATTTGTTGGATTGATCGGTCCCCGCTTGCAGAACCCATCGGGCAGGGGTGTAATATTCGCGTGATCTGGCTGCCTGAAACGGCCAAGTGATTGAATCCTTGGTCTCAGCCAACAAATTCCAGGAAATAAGATTCTAGAAACTTTCTTGACGTCCCGCAGAGCACAACCCGATTCTCCTCCGGTCAGCGAAGCCCCCGCATTTCCACCCGATGGTCAAATGCCCGATCAGGTCTTTTCCGGCGGTGGGGAGCTGGGAGAGAGAATTCGTTCCTTTGACTGGTCAAAAACTCCGATGGGGCCAATTTCCACCTGGCCCCAAAGCTTAAAAACGGCGGTCCGCATCCTGATTACCTCACGCTATTCCATGTGGATGGGCTGGGGACCGGACCTCATCTTCTTTTACAACGATGCCTATGCGCGACAGACTTTAGGCAAGAAACATCCCTGGGCGCTGGGCAAACCATTTCGTGAAGTATGGGCGGAAATCTGGAGCGATCTTAGTTCCCGTATCCGTACGGTAATGGACACGGGCGAGGCGACATGGGATGAAGCCTTGCTCCTGTTCCTGGAGCGTAGCGGCTATCCGGAAGAAACCTACCATACTTTCTCCTACAGTCCTTTAACGGGCGACGACGGCAAAATCAGTGGTCTCTTTTGCGTTGTGATGGAAGAGACTGAACGCGTGATCGGCGAGCGCCAGCTCGGATTGCTGCGTCATCTGGCGGCCGGTCTTAGTTCGAAGAACACTGAAGAGGATGTTTGCATCGCCATTCCGGCCAGCCTCAAAACCAACCCGCAGGATCTTCCGGTCACGCTCGTATATCTTTTTGAAAATGGGGAAATGCGTGCGCGGCTGGCCTGTGAAACCGGAATCCAACGCGGGCATCCGGCAGCGCCCGCAAAGATCGAAATTGATGCAGCGGACGCGGTATGGCCCATTCGTGATCTTCTGAATTCGAAGGAGCCGGTGTTTGTAGAGCACCTGACTGAGCGCTTCGGTTCAATGCCGACCGGCGCGTGGGACCGGCCCCCGACTCGCGCCATTCTTGTTCCCATCACCGGGCAAGGGCAGGACCGCCCCGCCGGAGTGTTCATCACGGCGCTCAATCCTTACCGGCAGCTCAACGCCGGTTATTCCGGATTCATTGATCTTGTTGCCGGGCAGATTGCTGCGGGAATTGCCAATGCCCGCGCTTATGAAGGTGAGCGGCAGCGCGCTGAAGGACTGGCGGCCCTCGATCGCGCAAAGACAACGTTCTTCAGCAACGTGAGCCATGAGTTCCGTACGCCTTTGACCCTGATGCTGGGGCCCACGGAAGACGCGCTGGCGAGTCCGGACAAAACATTGCGCGGCAGGGAGCTGGAAACTGTCCACCGTAATGAGCTGCGGCTGCTCAAGCTGGTGAATACGCTGCTGGATTTTTCCCGACTGGAAGCGGGCAGGGTTACCGCAAGCTACCAACCGACTGACCTGTGCGCTTACACATTGGAGCTGGCCAGCATCTTCCGCTCGGCCATTGAAAAAGCCGGGTTGAATTACGTTGTGGGCTGCGCGCCGTTGCCGCAGCCGGTCTATATTGACCGTGAAATGTGGGAGAAGATCGTGCTTAACCTGATCTCCAACGCTTTGAAGTCCACATTTCGCGGTTCCATAGAACTGGAGTTGGTAAGCAAAGCGGACCACGTTGAATTTTCCGTGCGCGATACGGGAACGGGAATTCCGGAACACGAGCTCCCTCATTTGTTTGAACGGTTTCGCCGCGTGGAGAATGCCCGCCGCCGTACGCATGAAGGCAGCGGCATCGGGCTGGCGCTTGTGAATGAATTGCTGGCAATGCATGGCGGCAAGATCCGAGTGCAGAGCCAGGTGGCGAAAGGAACAACCTTCACGGTAACGCTGCCCTATGGAAGCCAGCATCTTCCCAGGGAGCGCGTCAGGCCGGAGGCCGAGCAGATTGTTCCCGGAACGGCGCGAAAGGCATTTGTGCAGGAGGCCCTGAGCTGGCTGCCAGGACACGCGCTGGACGACACCGCAAGCCGCGAAGATCTGGAGGCCGCAGACGCGCTGAGCGCGCCGCTTTTGGCAGCATCCAGCAAGCCGCGCGTGCTGCTGGCAGATGACAATCGCGACATGCGCGAATACGTCCGCAGGCTGCTCAGTTCGCGATTTGAAGTCACCACGGCAGATAACGGCTGGCAAGCTCTGGAGAAAGCCAATCAGCAAATCCCGGCGCTGGTCCTGAGTGACGTGATGATGCCGGAAATGGATGGCCTGCAATTGTTGGCTGCACTGCGGGAGAATCCTGCCACTTCTTTCGTGCCGGTGGTGCTGCTTTCCGCCCGGGCCGGTGAGGAATCGCTGATTGAAGGCATGATGTCCGGGGCGGACGATTACGTGGTAAAGCCATTCACGGCGCGTGAACTGCTGGCGCGCGTGGAAGCGCACATCAAGATCGCCAGTTTCCGCCGTGAAGCGCTGGAAAGAGAATCGCGCCTGCAAAGCGAGTTGCGCGAGTCCGAGCGCGAACAGCAAAGACTGCTGGCTGTGATGAACCAGTCTACTGACTTCATTGGTGTGTCGGACCTGAATGGAAAAGTGCTGTACCTGAACCGGAGCGCCCGCCGCCTGGTGGGATTGAGCGAGTCTGAAGACGTACGCGTGCTGAAGATACAGGACTTTGTTTTCCCTGAAGACGTTCGCGCTTTGGAAAACACTGTGGTCCCCACGGTGTTGCGTAAAGGTCGCTGGCAGGCGGAAATGCGCTTCCGCCATTTTCGAACTGGCGCTAGTATTCCCGTCGATTACCATGTCTTCCCCATCACCGATCCGAAAACAGGAGAGATTGTTGCCTTGGCCACGGCCACACGCGACATAAGCGAGCGCAAAGCGGCAGAAGCGGCGCTGCGAAAAAGCGAAGAGCAATATCGCGTGCTGGCGGAGTTGAGCCCGCAGGCCCTGTGGACGGCCGATCGCCAGGGCCGCGTGCTTTACGCCAACCAGAGATTTTTGGAATACATCGGTCAAGAGTTTGCTCCCAAAGACGGCACAGAGTATCTCGATCTCTTTTATGAAGAGGACCGTGAGCGCGTTTTGAACGTCTGGACGCATAGCGTAAAAACCGGCGAAGACTACATGATCGACGCGCGGTTGATTCGCGCCAGTGACGGCGCAGCACGCTGGTGGCACCTGAGGGCGCTGCCGCTCCGCGATGAAGCTGGAAGAATCCAGCAATGGCTCGGCGTCGCCAGTGACGTGCATGAGGGCCGCATCGCAGACCAGGCGGTGCGCATCGAACGCGCCCGGCTGGTGGAAATGTTTCGCCAGGCACCCGCATTCATGGCCATGCTTCGCGGTCCGGACCATATCTTTGAAAGGACGAACCAGCAGTATCAGGACCTGATCGGCAACCGCGACGTGCTGGGCAAGCCATTGCGCCAGGCATTGCCGGAGGCGGCAGAGCAGGGTCTCATCACGATTCTCGACAAGGTCTATCAAACCGGCGAGCCCTTCGTGGCCAACGGTCGCAGCATCGGCATTGCACGAGTTCCCGGACAGCCACTGGAAGAGCGGTTCCTGGATTTTGTGTACCAGCCTATGCGCGAAACCGACGACACAATTTCCGGCATTCTGGTCCTGGGTGTGGATGTTACCGAGCGCAAACGCACGGAAGCTGCGCTGTTGCAGAGTGAAAAACTGGCTGCCGTCGGCAGGCTATCCGCGTCCATCGCGCATGAAATCAATAATCCTTTGGAAGCCGTCACCAATCTGCTTTACCTCATCAACGAGGAAAAAGATCTTCCCGAGCAGGCCCGCAGCTTTACTCATCTGGCGCAGCAGGAACTGGCGCGCGTAAGCCAGATTGCCACGCAGACGCTCCGCTTCTATCGCCAGCCCACTGCGCGGACGGCAGTACGCGTCTCTGAGCAGCTTGACTCTGTGCTCAAGCTTTATCAAGGCCGCCTTACCTCGGCCGGCGTGGAGGTCATCAGCGATTACTGCGTCGCTGCACCGCTGCTCGCCTTTGAAGGCGAGTTGCGCCAGGTGTTCACCAACCTGGTAGGCAATGCCCTGGACGCCTCCCGCAATGGCGGCAAAATGACGTTGCGCACGCGCGAAGCCACGGACTGGCGCACCGGGCGCAAAGGCGTGCGCGTAACCGTGGCCGACCGCGGTCATGGCATGTCCAGGGAAACGCTACGCCGCATCTTTGAGCCATTCTTCTCCACGAAAGGCATCACCGGCACCGGACTGGGCCTATGGGTAACGCTCGGCATTATCCAGAAGCATGAGGGCCGGGTAAAGGTCCGCAGCAGCGAATCACCGGAGCATCACGGAACGGTATTTAGCGTGTTCATACCACACAGGGAAAAAGACTAAAGTCGCGATTTCGCGATTCGATCCGGTATCTGCGGCGGGTCCTCTTTCATCGGGGTTAAGGTTCTTTCCCAGACAACCTGTCTCCAGCAGCCGCTCTCATATCTATCAACACGTTCCCCTTCTTAACTGAAAGCTCCAGGTTCCAAGGAGGACTTCGTGCGCACCGTCACACTAACTATCTTTACAGGACTTTTACTATTTCTCGCCGGCTGCGGCTCGGTTTCCAGCAATATGGGGCCGACTCC
>JASLFF010000193.1 GCA_030150795.1 Terriglobales bacterium
CACCCTGGGTGCCCCATCCTTTGCGTCCTGTGAGGCAGCATATTTCGTCAGGGCGATTGCGGACGCAAAGGGTGGGTAAACAAATGTCTGATGCTCACGGGCGACTTATAGAATTTCTCACTTGTTACAGAGGCAGCGTATATTTTCTCCTGAATAGTTGGAGATGGAGCGATATCAGTATTACTCTCCGGGAGAAGAGGGGGCGCGGTAAAGACCGAAGCTCGATTTCAACCTACCCTTTGCGTCCACCATCACTCTTGCTCCCCAATGGATCTTACTGGACGCAAGGGATAGGGCACCCACGGTTTTGTGCGGTACGCAGGGGTAAAGAAAAGGACGGGGCACCCGCTCAGTACCGGTTACTTTTTCGCCCGATGTCCCTCAACCAATAAAACGATATTCGATGCGGCAAGATGGAGAGCATACGCCACTAAATACGGTGAAACATTGACCGGATCCAAGCCTTGTCCATGAGCGCTATTCTTGTTCCTTACCGTAGGCAACCCCGATTCTAGGGCGCTACGCAACCCGGAAAAGTGGGTCGCCATTTCAGGTGGAACAATTCCCTTGTCAAGCATGAATCTGTATCAAATCCTTTGCAGTTGCTCCAGGCTTGCGCGTCCATCTCCTTAGATCGCAAATCGTTTTCATCGTGCTTTCAAATGCTTTGGCAGCTTCATTGATCGCTTCTTTATATCGGTGGTGTCGATAATGGTCAAATGCTCTTACAAATTCGTCCGAAGCGCCTGCAAATTGAGCCTCATTCAAAAGTCGCATGGCTGGTTGTACGATTTCTCTATGAGCGAATTCGGAGTCAACGCGCACGATTTTGCTATTCGTGTACTGATAGCCGAGGTTATGTTCCATAAAACGCGCATTCATATCTGCAATCGCTTCCTGCGGCTTCAGCGTTATACCAACAGTCTGACGATCGAAAGACGAATTAATTGTCGGCAGAACGAATTCAATAACACGCAGAGACAACTCAATGACATCCAACGCCTGGTCGGTATTGGACCAGAGGGGGAAGTGTTCGCGCATCACTCGCCCCTCTGGGCTATGGTTATTGTCCTGGGTTCATAGGGCAGGGGTAGGGACCACCGGGGCAAGTCGGGGCCGGCTTTCCGTCCGCCCGCAGAATGGGACTCGCGTTCTCTGCGGTGAACACCCCGGTCTGCATCGCTGCGATGACGAGAGATAGCACGACTCCCGCACTCACGAATCGAATTGCTTTTAGCATAGGCCTTCTTCTCCTCTGGCCCTATGCCAATCCCGAATCGCCGCATCGCGGTAAGCCTCTCATGGATGTTCAGATTTTTTTAAAGTGGTTTGCAATTTTGGCAATTACCCGATTTTGGCAATTCTGGCAATTCCTTACGAACTTCCAATCAGCACGCCCGCCACAAACACCAGTGTTCCACCCAGCACCACCTGCAACGTTGCGGAAACCCATGGCGTTTCCATATAACGATGCCGCACCCACGCAATCGCGCCCAGTTCTGCGATCACCACGGCCACAGCGACAACGGTGGCAATGCGGAATGACGGTATAAGAAAAGGCAGTGTGTGGCCGATCCCGCCCAGCGTTGTCATCAATCCGCAAACCAGCCCGCGCACCCATGGATGCCCGCGGCCCGTGAGGCTGCCGTCATCTGAAAGCGCTTCAGCAAAGCCCATGCTGATGCCTGCGCCCAGTGAAGCTGCTAATCCCACCAAAAAGGCGAAGTGCGATTCATGCCGGGCAAAAGCGGCGGCAAAAACCGGCGCCAGAGTTGAGACTGATCCATCCATCAGCCCGGCCAGTCCGGGCTGCACTATCTGCAGGACGAAAAGCCTGCGGCTGGCTTCGTCTTCCTCGCCGCGCGTTCCGGCGTCCAGCTTTTCCCGGCCAAGGTCTTCGGCCCGTTGCTCATGCTCGCGCTCTTCCTGCGCCAGGTCATTCAACAACTGGCGGATGCTCGCATCCTGCGTGCGCGATGCGGCCTTCTCGTAAAATATCCGCGTCTCCACTTCCAGCGTTGAGGCCTGCCGTCGCGCCGCTTCAGGACGCAGAGGCTGGGTCAGCCAGATTGCGCGGCGGGGCACCAGACCTTTTACGTCCCCACGCCGGATCAACGGTATGTGCTCGCCGAATTTGGTCCTATACAGATCAATCAGCTTGCGTCGATGTGTAGATTCCTCCTCGCGCATGCCCTCAAACATGGCTGAGGTGGCGGGAAAATCTTTTCGGAAATTCTCGGCAAAATCGCTGTAGACGCGTTCGTCTTCTTCTTCTAAAGCGATGGCCAGGGCAAGTACTTCTTGTTCAGTAAGGCTCTCAAAGCTGCGCATAAAGTTAAGAGAGCATTGTAATATGCGCCAAGAGTCGGCTGTATGACTCAGGGGAGTGGGGCTGGCGGCACCACAAACTTGTCCATGTATTCTTCCAGTTTGTCGCGGTGCGCGGCCCGGTAAGCAGAGTAGTCTTTCGCGATTCCCGCATCGCCCAGGCTGAATAATACGTAGGCCTGGAGCAGGCCGGCGTCGTGCAATTTGAGCAGTAAAAGCAGGCCGGGGTCCTTAGCTACTAATTCTGCGGTCCGCTTATCGTCGTTAAGCTTCTGCGCGGTAGCAACAGCGGCATTGAGCGCCTCGGATTCCTCCGCCAGAGTGTGTCTGTATCCTGTTTCCTGCGGGAAATGCTCCTTGAACTTGCTGCCGTTCCGCCACTCCGACTGGACGGCAAGATAGGCTCGCCATGCGCCGGAAGCGTCCTTGGCGGTCGGAGTCTGCGCGTCCTTCTTCAACGC
>JASLFF010000206.1 GCA_030150795.1 Terriglobales bacterium
CTGGGTGAATACAGGAAGCCAGTCGAATCCCTGGGCCCGGATGCGGTCTTCAGTATCTGGAATGGTCAGATAAAAAATGCGGTGCCCGCGATTCTGAAGTTTTCTGGCAAGAGCAAAACTGGCGTTCATATCGGCGGCCCAGTGAAACGGCATGAGTACGATGGTCGCCATATTTACCTTTACCAGTCGAATGCCATCAGACTGCTCGCTGGCTTCCGGTCGGAAACAAGTCAGTTCGCCTGCCGAGGACAGAATTGATAGTCCGCCAGTTTACAAGCTGAATTCCGTTTTCACGCAAGGCCGACCGAAATCCAACGCTCATTACAATTTCAAAATCCCGTTGCCGCCACGCGGCGCCGTACGGCCGGCAATCGGCAGTGATGGCCCGCAACTCATCATCGTCAAATCCAGGATGGACAAGCAGGACACTCAATCCCGGTTTCAGCCCGCGCAAAGTCGAAAGGTAAAATTCCTCCAGGTCGTCCACTGAAAGCTTGAAGTGCGCTTGCAAAAGATCGTTAACCACCACATCATTCTGCGCAGCTGGCACACCTTCACGCGACGCACAGGAAAGCCAGTGCTCATCTATCAAGAAAGGCAAAGTAAACCGTTGTGCGGCCTTGATATAAGCAGTGATATAGCCAGGCCGGGCAACCGAGAGCATGTGGCTGTCAAGGTGAGTTGGGTTCACGCCCGCCTGTTTTGCCAGCGTGATCTGGGCAGAAATCTCTTCATAAATTCTTTCAGGCGCCGCGCGCAGCAGACTATTTCTGGGCCAGAAATTGCCGTTGTCATCTACGAGGCCCGAGCCGTGTTCCGTTTTTGCAACCGGCCCCCATCGATAGGTTTCCCATTCGCTGATCAATGTCGAATGTATTCCAATGTCATATTCAGGGTGTAGGCGAATCCATTCCGCCGCTTCTTCAAAGTATGGGCACGGAACCATCAAGCTCGCCGAGTTTACTGCTCCACTTTCGAGCGCCGCAGTAATTGCACGATTCACGGAATGGCACATTCCCAGATCGTCAGCGTGAATCATCAGCAGCCTGGAATCTGAAGGAACTCCAAGAAATTGGGCGGCATTCGTCATGCGCAGACAAGACTATACACGAACCATAATGCTCGTGTTCTCTCGTACAGCGTGTATAAGTCCATGTTTCAAAATGGCTCGCCCATTCGGCCCATTGCCAATATGACCAGTTGGCGCATGACCGCTGAAATTCCTGAAATTAGAAATTTTTTAGGTTCGCCTTGAGTGTGAGTTGATGTCCCACTATCATCAGCCGCATGAGCCGCCAGATAGCTCGACCATTTTTTTCTTTCGTCTAACTACCGACGTTGTAACACGCAAGCCAATAACATTCTGAGTCACGGAAGCGCCCCCTTCGGTGATGCCGTCCGCCATATCCAATCTCGTAGAGTTAGTGCGACAGAGAGCCAGGGACTGTCCTGATCGGTCTGCTTACATTTTTCTTGCCGGCGAAGGCCTGCGCCAGTCGAGCTTGACCTACGGCGAGTTGGATTTTCAGGCGAGATCGATTGCCGGACTCTTGCAAGGACTGGAATCTCAGGGTGAGCGCGCGCTGCTGCTGTATCCTCCCGGACTGGAATTCATCGCCGCGTTTTTTGGATGTCTTTACGCGGGAGTAATCGCTGTTCCCGCATATCCGCCTCGTCTGAATCGCAACGCGTTGCGCATTGTGGCGATGGCAAGGGATAGCCAGGCACGTTTCGCGCTGACGAGCGCTGAAGTCCTTTCCCGTCTCGGCGCTTTGACGGCGCACACGCCAGAGCTTGGCCAGCTGCGCTGGTATGCAACGGACACGCTCTACTCCGATGTTGCGAAAGAATGGCACGAATTTTCTCCCCAGACCGGAGACCTGGCCTATTTGCAATACACATCCGGGTCCACTTCCACGCCCAAGGGCGTAATGATTACGCACGCAAACGTCTTACATAATTCTGGTTATCTGGCTGAGGCCTTTCGGCACTCCGTGGACGATGTCTCATTGAGTTGGCTTCCTCATTTTCACGATCTGGGACTCGTCCATGGAATCGTGCAGCCGCTGTACTCCTCTTTTCCCGGCTACTTGATGGCCCCCATGTCGTTTCTGCAACGACCGGCGGACTGGTTGCGAGCTATTTCGCGCTTCCAAGCTACGCACAGTGACGGCCCGAACTTTGCATACGAGCTGTGCCTCAACAAGATCACAGAAGAAGAGAAAAGGGAACTGGATCTCAGCAGTTGGAGGATGGCTCTCACCGGCGCTGAGCCAATTTTTCCGGATACCATCGAGCGCTTTGCCGAGGCGTTTGCTTCTTGCGGCTTCAAGCGTAGCGCGTTCTTTCCAGCTTACGGACTGGCCGAGGCGACACTGGTGGTCTCAGGCGGGAAAAAAGAAACCGATCTTTCCTATTGTTGCGTCTCTTCCGCGGCCCTGGAAGAAAACAGAATCGTTTTGGTGAATGAGGACAGTCCGGGCGCACGGATGTTGGTGGCTTCAGGCTCCATTGGACCTAGCATGAACGTTGCAGTGGTGGAACCGTCGTCCGGCCGAGAGTGCTCGCCCGATCAAATTGGAGAAATCTGGGTAGCTGGTTTGAGCGTGGCTGCTGGCTACTGGAAACGCCCGCAAGAAACCGAGCAGGTTTTTGGAGTGGAGCTGGCGGGTGCCAGCGAGCGTCGGTTCCTGCGCACTGGTGATTTGGGGTTTATGCGCGATGGATACCTCTTCATCACAGGCCGGCTTAAAGAGCTCATCATCATTCGCGGCAGAAATTATTATCCGCAGGATATTGAGAGAACCGCTCGCGAGAGCTGTCCGTCGGTCAGATTGGGAACCGGCGCTGCATTCTCCGTCCCAGACCGGATCGGCGAGCGCATGGTCCTGGTTCAGGAGGTCCATCGGCGGCAGAAGGTTGGCGCCAATGAGATTTTCCGCACCATGCGCGAAGCGATTGCGGAAGAACACGAAGTTCAGATTCATGAAATCGTCCTGGTTACGCCGGGCAGTGTTCCCAGAACGTCCAGCGGAAAGATTCAACGCAATCTCTGCCGCAAGGAATTTCAAGAAGGCAGACTGGAAGTCACGGAAAGGTGGCTTGCTGAAGAAGGCCCTGCCGATACCGGAGCATGTCCGCGTCTGGACGATGAGAGCGTTCAGGTCTGGCTGGTCGAGCAAGTTGCTTCTGCGATTGGAGTTGATCCGGGCCGAATCGATGTTCATCGACCTCTTTTGTCATTAGGCCTGGACTCTTTGACTGCGGTTGAACTGGCACACAAGATCGAGCGCACCCTGGGCCTGGCGTGGCAGGCGTCAAGTTTGCTGGACAAAACTCTTTC
>JASLFF010000427.1 GCA_030150795.1 Terriglobales bacterium
TGGCTCATGTGTGGCTGCAAGGATGATGTTGTGGGACTAGCGAAGACGGAGAAGAATCCGGAGCTGCGCCGCGAGGCAATTCGCTATCTGGGCATGATGGGAGGCCGCGCGGAACTGCTTGACTTCTACAAGAACTCCCCTGATGTTGAGACGCGTGAAGAAGCCGTCGGCGCGATGCTGCTGTGCGGCTGCTCCCATGAGCTGGCAGAGATTGTCCAGACAGAAAAGGACCCGGCTGTCCTCGACAAGGCAATCAATACTCTAGGCCTGGTCGGCGGAGACGAAAGCCTGGCCGCTTTAACCAAGGTTTACGGTTCACAGGCGGATTTGTCGGTGAAAAAGAAAGTCATCAATGCGTTGTTTCTGCACGGCGCCGGAAAAGAGATGGTGGCTCTGGCGAAAAAAGAGACCAACCCGGTACTCAAGAAATCGCTGATCGAAAAAATGTCTCTGATGAACTCGCCGGAAATCACCGACTACATGATGGAAATCCTGAACAAGTAAAGGAGCACTCCGTGAAACGCTGGCAAAGGAATGCAATCGCAATTTTGATGGTTTACTGCTCGGCGATCATGGCGGCACAGGAGGCTGCGCCAAAGCCAAAGATTTCAAATGCAAAGGTGCAGGAACTTTCCGCATCGGCAGGACTCAAGGCAACGATTGATGGCCTTGTGCAGAAGCAGAACGCGCCGCTCTGGATTGGCTATCGGATACCAACGGCGGCCAAAGACCGAACCATGTGCTGCTTTGATTCGATCGACCAATTCCAGAATTCTACCGGCTGCTGCATGGGCTGCCGCATGGAATCTGAAAACAGCAGCTCATTTAACGGCACGAGTTCAAATTGCGTGCCACCCGAACCCTTGCCGTATGCCTTTATCTTTTTCCGCGCGGAGCAAAAGCAGATCATGAAGGTCCGGGTTTACAGCGCTAATTGTGCGCTCGACTTCGCCAACCTGCCTCTTTACTGGCTGGACGACGTGAAACCGGAGCAGAGCGTGGAACTCTTGGCCGGCATGGTTACAACTGAAGATTCGGAAGATACAAATAGGCACAAGGATCCGGGCCGTCAGGCGGTGATGGCAATCGCACTGCATGATGTGCCCGCGGCTGACACGGCGCTGGAAAAGATGATCCAGCCGGGACAGCGCTCGTCACTGCGCGAAAACGTCGCGTTCTGGCTGGGTGTAGAGCGTGGCAAGAAAGGCCTGGAGTTGCTGCGCAAGTACATCAAGGAAGATCCGGATGAACGTGTGCGCGAGAAAGGCACCTTTGCCTTCTCCCAGAGCAAGGAGCCGGAAGCGTTGCAAGAGCTGATCGGCATGGCGCGGCATGATCAAAGCCCGCGCGTCCGGGGCCAAGCCATCTTCTGGCTGGCGCAGAAAGGCAGCAAGAAGGCCGCAGAACAGATTACCGACGCAATCGAAAACGATCCTGAGACAGAAGTGAAGAAAAAGGCGGTGTTCGCGCTGAGCCAGATGCATGACCCTGAAGGCGCCACTCGCTTGATTCAAGTCGCGCGGACGAACAAGAATGCGGCCGTCCGCAAACAGGCCATCTTCTGGCTGGGACAAAGCAAGGACCCGCGAGCGCTGGATTTTCTGGAAGAGATACTTACGAAGTAAGTCTCTGAAATCCCGAGCGCAGCGAGGGAACCCTACCGCAAAGAGGATCGTGAGGACAGAATTAATTCAAGAAAGCCCAAAACCCAACAACAGGCGATTGCCGCTGCTGATTTTTTGCAGCTATAGGGTTCCCTCGCTGCGCTCGGGATAAACAATCACTGCGGCAAAAACGTCCGCGTCAGATAATCGCTCAGGCTCATGGTAATCATGATCAACAGCCAGAAGAATCCGGCGGAGATTGTCAACTTGGTGAGCTTGCTGCTGTAGTGGACGTGCATAAAGAAGAGAATGACCAGGACCGCTTTAATGACGGCAATCGTAAGAGCCACCACCGGATTCCATTTCCCTAAATCAACAAAAGCGATGCCCCAGGTAAGGCAGGTGCCGACCACGAGGGCCCCTAGGATCAGCAGGTAAAGGCCGGGAGTGGGATGTGAATGTGATTGATCAGACATATTCTTCTCTCAAAAAATCCTTAAACTCCATGTTGGTGTCGGCTAATCAAGTACAGCAACGGGAACAGGAAAATCCACACAATATCGACAAAGTGCCAGTACAGGCCGCCCAATTCAATCGGCGTGTAATAGGCGGGGCCAAATTCCCCGCTGTTTGCGCGCCATAAGAGCCATGCCAGCAATCCCAAGCCAATCACCATGTGGAAAGCGTGCAGGCCGGTCATGGCGAAGTAGAAGGAGAAGAAAATCTCCGTCTGCTTTGCTGTCTGCTCGGCTGAAACTTCAGTCACGTTTGGATTCCCGTGCTCCTTGGGATCGCGGATTTCTTCAGCGATGTTGCCCAGCGATTTGTTCGTCGCGCTGCATCCGCCCCACGCATTGAACCCTTTGCCGATCACGTGGCCGGGAATGTGGCACTCGTCCCATTTGTCGTAATACTCTTTGGCTTTTACGCCAAGGAAAGCCGCGCCCAGAACCATGGTGGCTAGCAGCAGCCAGACCTGCGACTTGCGGTAACCTTTTTGAGCGGCCCAGACCGCCATCGCCATGGTGAAGCTGCTGCCAATCAGGACGAGTGTATTGGCAAATCCCCAACCCACGCTGATGCTGGTGCTGCCAGCCACAAAGGCCGGATAGTATTTGAGGCGGTAAATCAGGTAAGCGGTAAACAGACCGCCGAACATCATGATTTCCGTCAGCAAAAAGACCCACATGCCAAAGGTGGAAGCTTCCTGCTGCTGCTCCATGCTGTCAAACTGGTGCGCCAGCGCCGGATGATGTTCGGTAGTGGTTGTCTGGCTAGTGGACAAGGGTAGCCTCCCCACCTTTTGCTTCTCCATAAGCATAGGGTTCTTGCGTGACTATAGGAATTTCATGGAAGTTATGCGTTGGCGGCGGCGAAGTGGTTTCCCATTCCAAGCCGGTGGCCTGCCACGGGTTATCGCCGGCCACTTCACCATATTTCAGCGACCATGCAAAATACAGCAACGGCAGAAGGAAGCCCACCGCCAGCACTGAAGCGCCCGCGCTGGAAAGGACATTCAGCACCTGGAATTCAGGAGGATAGGCCCAATAGCGGCGCGGCATTCCCATATAACCGAGAATGAACTGCGGGAAGAAGGTGAGGTTGAATCCGATAAACGTAATCAATGCGGCCAACTTCGCCGGGGCTTCAGGATACATTTTTCCCGTAATTTTGGGCCACCAGAAATGTAGCCCTCCCAGATAAGCCGTAACCATGCCGCCTACCATCACATAATGAAAGTGCGCGATGACAAAGTAAGTATCGTGAATATGGATGTCCAGGCCGAGCGCGGCTAGAAACAATCCAGTCAATCCGCCGATGGTAAACAGCCCGATAAACGCCATGGCGTAGAGCATCGGGGTACTCATCTCGATTGAGCCCTTATACATGGTGGCAGTCCAGTTAAAGACCTTCACAGCCGAAGGGATGGCCACCGCATAGCTTAAGAGCGAGAACACCAGCGCGGAATAAACCGAGATGCCGGCCACGAACATGTGGTGCGCCCACACGACAAAGCCGAAGACCGCAATAGCGATGCTCGAAAACGCGACGAAAGAGTATCCGAAAATGCGTTTGCGGGAAAAACAAGGGACGATTTCGCTGATTACTCCCATTCCAGGCAGAATCATGATGTAAACGGCAGGATGCGAGTAAAACCAGAACATGTGCTGGAACAGCACAGGATCGCCGCCCAGCTTGGGATCAAAAATGCCAATGTGGAACCCGCGTTCCAGCGCCAGCAGGATCAGGGTGATGGCGATGACTGGGGTTCCCAGGATCATGATCAGGCTGGCTGCGTAGTTTGACCACACAAAAAGCGGCAGCCTGCCCCACGTCATGCCCGGAGCGCGCATGCGGTGTACCGTAACAATGAAGTTCAGGCCGGTAAAAATCGAGGAAAAA
>JASLFF010000470.1 GCA_030150795.1 Terriglobales bacterium
GATCAATACAGGGAACGCCATCGCGGGCAACATAGGATCGCCACGGAGACTTGACTATACGGTAGTGGGCGACGCGGTGAATACCGCTCAGAGGCTGATGACAAATGCCGGCGGCGGGCAGATTTTGATTTCGGAATCCACAGCAAGAAAGCTGGGCAAAACGGGCAAGACCACTGATCTGGAGCGGCTGCCGGAACTGAAAGTAAAGGGCCGCAGCGAGGCCGTTCCGGTCTTCAGGGTGAACTGGGTGGAGGAGTCGGCAGAAACCGTTGTATTACCAAAGAAAAAGCGCCCCGCCAGGAGAGCTTCAAGGTCACGCAAAGTTTCTACTTAGGTGTGGCCGCAGGAGCAGCGCCTTTCTTGCTTTTAGTACTTGTAGAACCCGCAACGTGGTGAGCGATGATCTTGTCTTTGATCTGGTCATAGGTGGCCTGGGGAACGATCTTCTTGATCACGAGATCGCGCTTGGAATTGTAAGGGCGGCCATCAATGATCTTCTGGCTATAAGCATCGCCGATGCCGGGAAGGGCGGTGAGATCTTCCTTGCTGGCGGCGTTGATATCAACCAAGTCAGCTTTCTTGGTCTTGGTTGCAGTGCTATCTGATTTTGCCTTCTTGGTGGCCGCTGTATCTTGCGCATAGCCCATATTGGCCATCATGGCAAAGGCGAGCACGAAACCAAAAAAGCGGATATTTTTCTGAAACATGCTGTGGAGTCTCCTTGTTAGCTAGAGAGATAGGATACCGCTCCCATTACGAGACAGAAGTCTAGGTGTTTAGCAGGAGATTGTCAAAAAGCCGCCAGTGGGTAAGACCGACTTCGAAAAGCCAGGAAAGGAATCAGGCGGGCTTGCGACCGGTCTTTTTCTTCCCTTCCCAGGCGCGTTGCGGACGCTGGGATTCAGGCAGATCACGGTTTTCCACGCGATCATACGTATAGCGATCACTCACCGTGCCCAGCGACTGGTTGTAAAGGCTGGTGGCCCCGGTGGCTTCTGTGAGTTCTTCAGAAATCTGGTGAATAGCCTGGAGATGGTCTGCTGTGGCCGGAACCTCGGCTTTGGTAGTCTTCAGAAATTTCTGGTATCCCTTGTCCACAAGGCGGGAGATTTCGCCGCCGATCTGGATGCCGGGCTTGGCAAAGAGCCGCGCGGAGCCGTCATCGCCGCGCTCAATGGCTGCGGAAACGCCCGATTTTTTTACGAAGACACGGTTCTTTGTGCCGGGAGCTTCCAGAATGTCAAAGCCATGATCACGAAGCCAATTCACGGCATCTTCATACGTGCGCTTCTCTGTTGTTGTCGCCATAGACCACCTGACCGCCGATTCGATTCCAAACACGAATGCTATGTTGCCCTGGAAAGCAGGGAACGGATACTGTCGCACATGCAGAGCCATTACAGCAACATTACTGTTGTGCAAAGCGTTACCCCCGCCCTGCGGGGAAGATCTTCTCTAATTCAGGCGAACAAGAAATTTGAGTAAAAAGCTTTATTGATTGTCTAATGCCTGATTTTTGAAGATAATCTTCCCGCCCCCCTTGTTATTTCTTCAGGAGAAGTCCTATGCTCCGCTACGTTGCTGCGATGATTCTCGTTTGCGCTGGAGCGCTTACTCGCCGTGTAGTTGCGCTGTACCGCACCCCACTCTCGTTGTTGCAGAAGCTTGTGTTGCTCCTGCTTTGCTTAACGAGTCCCATGCTTTTGCACGCCGAGACCATCACCGGCACGGTCCTTGATCCTTCGGGCGCTGTGATTGTCGGCGCACGCATCGAGATTAGTGGCGGAGAACTTACGCAGCCGATCGTTCTTTCCTCGGACGCGCGGGGCAGGTTCGTCTCGCCTGACCTTAAGCCCGGCAGCTATTCGGTGCACGTAACACAGCAAGGTTTTGAACCTCTGGCAAAGACGGTAGATTTGCGCGGAACAGCAGAACTGGAACTCAAGCTCGCCATCGCCAAGCAACGTGAAGAAGTTACCGTCTCCGGCAAGGGCCGGGCTTATGCCAATAGCGATCCTATTTACCGGCAACTACGGAATATTGGCCTTGGCGACACTTTCCGCTTCGACGATTTCACCCTACATCTGGATACTGGAACATTCCATTTTCAAAAAGGTACGCTGACGCTATTGAATCCGGTGAACGGGATTGTTACTGGGGCGATCTTCACTGGGGAAGGCCATTTCAATCTCAAAGCAGTCACTGTGCTCGATGGCGCCGAACTCAAGCGGCGCTCGGGGAGCCCGGAAGCTGACGAGGACTTTACCGATGTAGTTTTCCGTTTCACCGGAGGAGAGCGCCAGGAGTTTCTTGGTGGAACCAAAGAAAAAGTCGAGACTCCGCACGATGCCATCACCATATTCGATCACTGGAAGGAGAAGGTGCGGAAACGGAGTGAAGTGCCACAAGGTTTTACGGAGTACCTATTGCACGGAGAGACTATGGACAACGTGGACGCCGATCTCCTGGCAGCCGTCTACACACCCTCCCACCCGCCATTTGTGAACGCTTACATCCACGGCAAAAAGCATAAGGACCTGCGCTTTTTCATCCGAACGCGTGTGGGCGCGCTTCCCCAGCTTGATTCGCCGGAGGAGGTAGTACTGCTGAATTACGATCAGGAAGCAATGGACGATGGCGTCTGGTATCTGGCCCATGTGCAGCCGGAATATGCGAACCACCAAGCCAGCTCTGCCGAAGACCGCCGGCTTTTTGCGACAAGCGCGTACAAGATTGAGACGATCATTTCCAGGAATGACCACCTTTTCAGTACAGCCAACATCTCGTTCCAGCCGCTGCTTGCCGGCGAGCGAGTGCTCAAATTCGCGCTCCTGCCCAACCTGCGCGTCTCGCGCGTGATGGATGACCATCCACAGGACATTTATTACGTTCAAGAGAGCCGAAAGGAAGACGGTTCGTTTTACGTGATCTTGCCGCAGGCGACCGAGGCAGGAAAGCAGTACTCCATTACAGTCCAATATGAAGGCGACAAGGTCCTGGAGTCGGCCGGCGACGGAAGCTTTTATGTGCGGGCGCGAAGCTCGTGGTATCCCAACCTAAATGGATTTGGCGAACACGCACTGTACGATCTCACGTTCAAGGTCCCCAAAAAATACAAGGTCATCAGCATTGGCAAGCTGAAAGATGAATCGGTAGAGCAGGATTATGCAGTAACCCATTGGGTCACTCCTGTGCCCGTAGCCGTGGCGGGATTTAATTATGGCAATTATCAGAAGCTCGAGCTGGCTGACGAAAAGGCGGGTTTCAAAATTTCCGGCTATTACCTGACGGAGCTGCCCGATAACCTGAGCCACTTCAGCATTCTCCGTACGATGGCGCCAAAGAGCATGACCAAATACGCGCTGGAACAGACGCGCGCCCAATTGCAGCTTTGCAACTTTTTCTTCGGCAAGATTCCTTACGATGAGATCTCTGTTACCGAACAGCCGGATTTCAACTTTGGCCAGTCCTGGCCCAACCTGGTGTACCTTCCAATTTCGGCCTATACGGATTCTACCCAGCGATGGATGATGTTCGGGAACATCAACAACAAATTCACCGGCTTTGTGCAGGAGGTAACGCCGCACGAGGTGGCGCATCAATGGTGGGGACACGCCGTGGGCTGGGCGTCTTATCACGATCAATGGCTTTCAGAAGGCTTTGCCGAATTTTCCGCCGGTCTGTTTCTGCAACAGGCCGTGGCGGGCGACTGGCGCAACGACTACGTTGAATTCTGGAACCGACTGCGGAAACGCATTTTGGAGAAGAACAATTACGGCATCGCTCCTAACGATGCCGGCCCTCTGTGGATGGGATTGCGCCTGAGCTCTCCAAAAACGTCAGATGCATACCAGAATGTTACCTATCCTAAAGGCGCGTACGTTCTGCAAATGCTCCGTTCTGTCATGTATAGCCCGCAAGATGGAGACAAGCCGTTCATTGCCATGATGCATGACTTCGTCGAGAGCCATGGCGATAAGCCGGCCTCTACCGAGTCATTAAAAGCCATTGTTCAGAAGCACATGTCGAAGACCATGGACCTCGCGGGCAACGGGCGTATTGACTGGTTCTTTAATGAGTGGGTTTACGGGACACAGATACCGAAGTACCACTTCGACTATCAGGTCTCTCCCGCTGATGGCGGGAAAGTGAATTTGCACATGACAATCACCCAGAGCGAGGTAGACGACCAGTTTCTTATGCTCGTTCCCGTTTTTGCCGATTTCGGCAAGGGCATGGTGCGCATAGGCCAGCTCGGAATAAAGGGGAATTCGAGCCGCAGTGTGGATGTGCCTTTGCCCATGCAGCCGAAAAAAGTCGCCCTGAATGCCTACAAGGACATTCTGGAGCGCTAAGATGAGACACGCCTCAAAAGCAGATCCTTCGACTCCCCTTCGGCAAGGCTCAGGGTCGCTCAGGACTTCACCTGCGGGCTCAGACGCCCGCAAACGGCAGAATAAAACCGGCGCCTATTCTCCCCCGAGATTTTCAGCGCCGGCTTTAAAGGCCCTCCCGAAACCGGCAGGACCAGGCCGCTCATCTACTTCCGGCCAACTTGTTGATAAAGCAAATACAGGTGTGCAAAGCAAAATGGATGAAAAGCTCTGTAACACCAAGATGCCTTGCAGCCGGGAGACGGGTCAATGAGAAAGGCGGACACGAGTATTTACTTAGTCGATAACAAACAAGGTGGCATTGATTCTGCCGGGCTGATGTATACTGTGCCGAATTAGAAGTTGCGGGGCTTATTAAGTTATTTTCTGGTTCCCGCGTGCGGAAGCTGCTGGGGGCGGCTACTTATTGGGGGTTCTGAGAACACCATAACTTTTTTACCTTGACCAGCAGCAGCCCCGGTCGGGAGGGTCCCGTATGGACCTAATTATTATTCGTATCGTTTTCATTTCTGTTGTTGCAGTTGCGTGTTATCACTTAAAGCCGTTCGGATTGGCCAATTTTCCCGCGTGGATTTCGGCTTGTGCCGGGATAGGAATTGGGCTGGCCGTGGTGTGGTTTGAAGCGCGCCTGCGCGTGGTGAGCCTCAAACGACTTATCGGCGCGGTAATTGGCAGCATTCTGGGCATTTTGGGCGCTTATCTCTTCAGCGTCGTGATCAAGAACAGCATTACGCATTCTGAAACCCAGCGTTTCCTCATGCTGATGGTGATGCTGTTGATGTCATACGTTGGGTTGATTGTGGGGGCCAATAAAGGCGACCTGCTGAACCTGGCGGCACTAGGCGGAATCTTTGGGGCGGAAAAACAAGGGCGCAAAAGCTTCAAAATCCTGGACACCAGCGTGATCATCGATGGCCGCATTGCCGACATTGCCGATACGGGCTTTCTGGATGGCGTGGTGGTGATTCCGCAGTTTGTTCTGCGCGAACTGCAACTGGTGGCAGACTCGGCCGATTCACTCAAGCGTAATCGTGGACGCCGCGGTCTGGACATCCTGCAGCGGGTGCAGAAGATGGTGACGGTAAGCGTGCAGATTGTGGAAGACGATTTTCCCACTGTCCGCGAAGTTGATTTGAAATTGATTGAGCTGGCCAAAGTGTATGAAGGAAAAATCATTACCAATGATTTCAACCTCAACAAAGTAGCGCAGCTCCAGGGCGTTGAAGTTTTGAACATCAATGAACTGGCCAATGCGCTGAAGCCGATCGTGCTGCCGGGAGAGACGATGCGCGTCTTTATCCTGAAAGAAGGCAAAGAATATAACCAGGGCGTGGCTTATTTAGATGATGGCACGATGGTGGTGGTGGATAATGCCCGCAAGCTGATTGGAAAGAACGTGGATATTGCCGTAACGTCAGTGCTGCAAACCACCGCGGGCAAGATGATTTTTGGCAAGTTCGATGAACGCTCGCGCGTGGGTGAACGAATCGAGCCCAAAGCGGAAGGCGCAAAGCCGGAAGTGCGCAAGCCCATTATTGTGGAATCAACGCCGCACTCGCAATCGGAGTGAGGCGGCTAAAATTGATCTGAAATGCGCTGCTCGGCTGATGCGCGCTGTCCTATGGTCTATGGCCTAATCCTATCTGGTGACTTGGCAGTAGCTCACATACAATAAAAGCAGCTTTTGCACCTACTCGAGAAGGGAATAGGGCCCATCTCGGAGGCCCCTACCATGGCTGCGTCGATGTCCAGGAAGATCAAACAACGTGCTTTATCGGCTTTGCTGCTCTGCTTTGCGATTCTCTGCTGGCGGCAATCGGCTGCGGCATTCTGGCAAAGCGCGGGCCTTTCCACCGGACAATTACAAGTTACAGTAACCGACCAAAATGGCCAGCCCCTACGTATGGTGATTGTGATTGCGCAGCAGAGTGAAAAGGCCGTGGCGCAGGAACGGACAACGCCTTCAGGCAACGCAGTGCTGCGGCTGGCGCCGGGAACGTACAAAGTCCTGGTAGAAAAGCAGGGGTTCTATACCACAGTGGTGGCCAAGCTGGAGATTGCAGCAGGACAACAGTCGCCGGTGGAAGTAAAGCTTCAGCCGGTCCGCGAGTACAAGGAAGAAATAGAAGTCACTGCACAGGCTTCACCGATTGATCCGCAGGAAACCAGCAGCGCCCACGCCATTACCGCGAGCGACATTTCTGCGATTCCTTATCCCACCACGCGCGACTATCGCGGCGTGCTGGCTTATATTCCGGGCGTAGTAGCTGACAGCGGGAAGCAGATTCACATTGCCGGGGCGAGCACACAGGAAATACAAGATTATCTGGATGGTTTTGAGGTGAGCCAGCCGGCAGGCGGAGCGCTTGCTGTCCGGGTGAACCCGGATTCTCTGCAAAAGATTGACGTGCGCAGCAGCCGCTACTCGTCCCAGTTCGGCAAAGGATCGGGCGGGCTGGTGGATCTGCAGGTGCAGGATGGCGACAATAAGTTTCGTCTGAATGCCACGGATTTTTTCCCAACATTTCAAAACGTGAAAGGCTTCCAGCTGAATAACTGGACGCCGCGCGGATATTTTTCCGGGCCGCTGATCAAAGACAAGTTGTGGTTCGACATTTCGCATGAAGGAGAAGTGGACTACAACGTGATCAAAGAGCTGCCGGACGGAGCTGACACAAACCGTTTGTGGCGCACGGCCGACATGGGCCGGCTGCGCATGAACCTGACCCCTGGAAACGTGCTGACCGCAAGCGCGGTGCTGAATCTGCAGGATTCGCAAAACTCAGGAATTTCGCCGTTCGATCCG
>JASLFF010000475.1 GCA_030150795.1 Terriglobales bacterium
TGGCCGCGAATTGCGCGAAAGGACGCGAATCAAAGTAGAAATAATTCGCGTCTTGGTGTGTGAATTCGTGGCTGACTTGTACAAAAAAGCAAATCTCACCACGGATAAACCTCTCTCCTGATCTGCGCTCATCTGGGCCATCAGCAGGATGCTTATGTCGCCAGACTTGGCCGATGATTTTTGGCCCAGGCTTCTGCCGCCGCAATCCGTTTGGAAATTGGCGGATGGGAATGGAAGAGCAATTCCACTAGGCGCGAAGGATGGCTTTCACTCAGGTTCTGGCGCGCCAGCTTTTCCATGGCGCTAATGTAAGGCGTAACGTCAGAAACGCTCTTCCAGCAGTA
This sequence comes from Terriglobales bacterium, assembly GCA_030150795.1. The sequence continues at coordinate 345 of JASLFF010000475.1, forward strand.
GAGATCGGCCTGGCGCTCAGTAAAGCGTGAGTAGGCGTTCAGGGCGGGCATCAACAGCAATGAGAGTCCGCTGGCCACAAGGGCGAGCAGTGGCAGGTTGGCAAAGTCTGCCAGGTGCTGGAACATGTGTTGCTCGTCAATGGCGTACCGCAGCACGTAATTCGCCGCCCAGAAGCCCGCCAGGGTGACGAGCGCCTGCACCACGATCATCTTTACCATGTGGCCGTGCACGTGATGCCCAAGTTCATGGGCCAGCACGGCTTCAATTTCGTCATCGCTGTAGTTTTGCAGGAGCGTATCAGCCAGGATGATACGGCGCGTGTTGCCCAGCCCGGTCAGCGCGGCATTGGCTTTCCTACTTTTTTCAGAGAGCTTCCATTCATAAACGCCTCGAACGCGAGTACCGGCGCGCTCTCCGAGGCGCATCAGGCGGGCTTTCAGCTCGTCATTCTGCAAGGGCGCAAACTTATAAAACAGCGGGAACAGGACCACGGGCGCAATCTGCGCGAAAAAGACAAATAAGCCCATAAAGATCAGCCAGCCGATGATCCACCAATATTGCGGCGATGTCCTGATAAGCGCATAGACAATTTCAGCCAGCAGGGTTGCCATTATCAATCCCAGAAACCAGCCTTTGAATTCGTCTTTGAGCCAGGAAAAAAGGCGCTGGTTGGAAAGGTTGAATCGGCGCTCCAAACGGAAGCCGTAGAAATCCAGCGCAAAATCAAGGACCTTGCTGATCACGCTGAGAAACATGACGTAGAAAAACAGGTCCAGCCAGTAGCGATCAGGGGCCATGCGGGTGGCCAAGCCGCTAAGCGTTTTCGTCCAACCAGTGACCAGCAGCACGATGAGAAATCCGAAGCTGACCACCAGATCGCCAAGTTCCAGCCAGCGCCGTGCTCGATTATATTCGCGCGCTTCTTGCGTATCGGGCAGCGTGTTGGCGCCAGCGAGCGTCATGGCCTGGGCTTCTCCGGATTGAACTCAAGAGCGATGAAGCTGGCAGACGTCTTGGCGTTGTTAATGAGCGGGTGCATGGGACCGCCAGTCAACCAGTCGATTTGACCGGAACCGCGTATGATCGGCGTGTCAGTAGAGCCGTCTTGTACCCCGAACCCAAGATTGGAGACTGGCACAATCAACTGGGGAACGGCGTGAAGGTACTTCTCGGCGTGCGCCGTAGGTGGAACAGTGATCAGCCAGACGCTCCACTGGTCAGAGGAGATGAGCTTCCTGCGCTGCGTGCAGACCCCAGCGCAAGGATTTGAGAGATCGTCGCAGGAGTCCGTGCAAGTCTTCACGTTGGCAGAAGGCTGGAGCAATTCAATCGTAGTGTTGTGGAATGGACGGTCGCTCTGGTTGATGGCCGCGTGAGCAAAGTTTCCCGGCGTAAAACGCACTTCGCCGTCCTTAAGCTTCAGCGCCACCGGCTTTTCGCCCGGACGCACGCTCACCACGTCTGAGTCGCCCAGCGTCACAAAAAGATAATCATGATTGTGCTTGTGGACCAGGGTTGTCGCCTGGGGCGCCACCGTCACATCGAACACGCGGACATATTCGTTTTGCAAGACTAAATGGTGACTGGGTTCAGCTGTGATCTCCACGGACTGCTGATGCTGGGCCAAAGCGGCTGTGGCCAGAAGCAACAGGCCCGCGACGCGGGACGTTCTCATATTAAAAGATTGTAAAAACAACCGGGTGCCCCCGCAAGTGACTAATGTCTCTGTCGCTTCGCTCCAAACCGCTTAAGATTGTTCTCGCCTTGAGACCGCGCCGCACTTGTTGCGCGCAGCTCGCCGCCACACGGGGCTCGCTGCTTTTGTCTCTGTCACTGCGCTCCAAACCGCTTTGAGATTCTCTAGTTGCAGTGTGTTCTCAGCCTTGTATCAAGCCGCTCGGCGATCACTGGCCTCGCGGCTTTTCCTTCGGTCAGAACTTGTGGCGCTGCGCTCCAAACCGCTTTGAGATTCTCAAGAACTCAACCCTTACCACGGATAACACTGATTTACACGGATCAAAAAAGTTCAATGAGGACCATTTTTGAGTTTGCAAATCCGCATCATCCATGTTCATCCGTGGTGAGATTTGCTTTTTTCTGCAAAGCCGTCGCTTGCCAGAATTTAGTTATGGTCGTGCGGTTTCGGAGCATCCTTGGATTGCGGCCCCATTGATTCCGATCCTTCTCCCGCTGGGCGGCCCCTGAACTCGAGCACAATCGTCTTTGCTGTGGCGTTGCCGGAATTTGTGACCGTGTGCACCACCGGATTGTTCCACGTCAGCTCACCTGTCTTGGAGTGGACCGCAGACTCTGGCTGGTCCTGGTTTTTCATCGTCACATCCGCGTCTGTAAGGGGAATGGTAAGAAAATTCGCCAGGTGCGTGTGCTGCGGATATTTCGCTCCCGGCGGCAACGTAATCTGAGTGACAGACCATTGATCGGAGGTGATGAGCTTTGTCACGGTGACGCATTTAGTTTTGTCGGCGGAGTCGCAAGGTACGGGAATTTCGCAGGATTCCGTGCAGGCTTTCTGGTTCGTGGTGGGTTGCAACAATTCGATCGTCCGGTTATGGAACGTCTTGCCGGCATTATTAGTGATGGCATGCACCAGACCAGCCGGGGTAAACCGGATGTCGCCATCCTTGAGTGTAACCTGCGCAGGTTGCGCACCCTGCTTCGTATTCGTGATCTGCGAGTCGCCCAGTGTAAGGCCGAGATAGTCATGGCCGTGGTGGTGCATCAGGGTCGATTGGCCGGGATCGACCGTGACGGCAAAGACGCGAACAAACAAGTTCTCCAACACAAGGTGATGGCTTGGCTCAGAAGTGATTTCAACGGGCGCCTGCGCCTGCTGCGTCCAGGCCGTCAAGGCAAGAATGGCGAACAGAGTCACGAACGAAAGTTTTCGCATAGGGAAGCCATTCTAGACCAGGTCCAGAGTTATCGTAAATGCTCGAGCAAAACCTCAGGGGCTAAAGCCCGCCAATTTATGGCAGAGTACCGCAGGCCTGAAGGCCTGCTCCACCCCGTGATCGTTTACATTTACGAATGGCGTAGAACGATTTAAGGAATGCGAGGAAGGCCGCGACGCAAGTCCCTGCCAATGCGTCGCTGGTGCCACAATCGAAGCGGGCGGGAATAATTGATGATGCCGAAAGCTGCGATGGCCGCCATCAGCAAGACGCTGCTGATGATCAGGAAGACGCGCGCGGCGCCGGTTTGCGCCACTTGCAGGATCACCAGAGCGTTACGCGGGGTCAATAGCATGGATGCCGCAAGGGCGAGCATGCCGACTCCGGCCAGCAGGCCCGTCACGTTCTTGGCCCAGCGACCGGTGGCGTGATATTCAGCAAAGAGGTTGAACCCATAGGAAATCAGCCCCGCAATGACGATGAAATTCGCCACAATCGCTATCCAGGATTTTGCGTCCATAACATTCATTTGGACGCGTTGGGCATGGCGGGGGTTGTGAAGCTCTGGATTGGGCCTTAGAGGTGTTTTCAGGTGTCCCTCCGGCGCTTGGATTAGCCGGCGGTATTGGTATTCCCTAAATGTTAGGTGAAGCCGCGAGTGAGACGCAGCAGTGCTGCGTCTCTACGTGAAGATTCTTCTGTCATTCAAGATTTTTCGAGAACGACAAAGTGATTGTGCCGGTGCCCTCGCGCTCGCCTTAAATCATTAGCCGCGGCGTCACAGAATTCAAAGCATCCGCTTCACATTATTCGTTTCTCAATTCTTCGTTTCTTTTTCGTTGCATCCCTTGCCAAAATGCATTACACAAAGAACGGGCCGCGACGTGTTTGCGCACGAACGCAGCCCTAACCACAAATCACCTTCCTATGAAAGGCGACCTATGGCTGCCCTCGATTCTAGCGAAAAGACCGCGATTTACCACACCCTCTACCTGCTCAATCTCTCGTTTGCCCGGATCGTTACGCATTGCCAGTCTCTGCATGATGCCGGCGTGCTCCCGCGCAAATTCAACCGTCTGTATCAGGCCTATGCGCAAGAGCTACAGGCTGAGATCAATGACGAAACCCTGGACACCGTTACCAGTATCGAAGCCGACGATCGTCACCGCTTCGGCAGAATCAGAGACGCTCGAGACAAGGAACTACGCGATCCTGACGATGTTTTTATCCATGCCGAAGAACGTCGAAAGGAACTCGCCAAACAACGTAAGAAGCGCTAGCTTACTTTCACAACTCAAACCAGACAGGCCCGCCGCGACAAGGCGGGTTCTTTGTATAGTGAGCGACGGTGGCTTAAGCTGTTGCGAATATCGCATTGATTTCGCAGCTGCTTCTCGTTTTATCTGGCCCGGACAAAAGGTACCTCGGTGGCTGAAGCCGGAGAGCGTGTCAGCTTTACCGCAGGTCTAAAGACCTGCTCCACCCC
>JASLFF010000538.1 GCA_030150795.1 Terriglobales bacterium
TGCTCCGGTGGAGGAAATACGGCGATGATACGGTTGATGGTTTCAACTGCATCCAAAGTATGCAGTGTTGAGAAAACAAGGTGACCGGTTTCGGCGGCGTGCAGCGCGGTGGAAATCGTTTCCAGATCGCGCATTTCGCCCACCAGGATCACGTCCGGGTCCTGACGCAAACTAGCTCGCAAGGCTGACCCGAACGAGGGAGTGTCCACCTCCACTTCACGCTGGTTGACAAAACCTTTCTTATCACGATGAAGGAATTCAATAGGGTCTTCAATCGTAATAATGTGCTCAGAACGGCTGGAATTAATGCGGTCGAGCATGGCGGCCAGTGTGGTTGACTTACCTGAACCGGTCACGCCGGTTACCAGCACCAGTCCGCGGGCCTCTTCACAAATGTGTTCGATTACTTTAGGGAGATAAAGCTCTTCAAGGGCGCGAATCTTGGTTGGGATCACGCGCAGTACCAGTCCGACGTTGCCGCGTTGCTGAAAGACATTGACACGGAATCGTCCCAGGCCGGCGACGCCGTAGGCCATATCGAGTTCGGCCACTTCTTTGAACTTCTGTTTCTGCCTGTTGGACATCATGCTGAAAGCCATGTTCAACATGTCTTCCGCGGAAACGCGTGGTTGCTCGGTCAGCGGCACCAGTTCGCCGTCGACGCGCACGTGCGGATAGTTGCCAACTTTCAAATGCAAGTCGGAGGCTTTACGCTCCATCGCAATTCTAAGCAGATCATCAATGTGCATATTTCTAAATCCTGGGCGTCAACAGAACTATCTATATAAGTGGCACTGCTGAATTGGCTGCAACTTAACATGGAGCCGCAGAGATCGCAATCGGGGAGCGCGCTTAGAAATTGCTTGTTTTCCCGAAGCTCTTTTGAACGACCCTGATTTTCGGCTCTGGCTGTTGCGCCAATAAAGCTTTTACCTTCAGCAGTGTACGTTGGGTTATGGCTGGCTACAATGTTACCGATGACACAGCACGTTACTAGACCCAAGGTGGTGGTCATTGGGGCGGGTTTTGCCGGGCTGAACGCCGCCAAGGCCCTGGCCAACGCCCCTGTGGACGTAACCGTGGTGGACCGCAAGAACCACCATACCTTCCAGCCGCTGCTTTATCAGGTGGCGCTGGCAGTGCTTTCACCCGCTGAAATTGCCTCTCCCGTGCGTACCGTGCTGCGGCACGCCGCCAATACTGAAGTTTTGCTGGGAGAAGTTAAAGGCTTTGACCTGCAAAAACGGCTCGTCCTGCTGGACGATCTGGATTTGCCGTACGATTACCTGATTGTGGCTGCCGGAGCCACCCATGCTTATTTTGGCCATCCGGAATGGGAGGAATTTGCCCCCGGCCTAAAGACCCTGGAAGACGCGACGGAGATTCGCCGCCGCATCCTGATGGCCTTTGAGACCGCGGAGCGCGAGCTGATTGCGCACCGCACTCCGCCGCCGCTGAATTTTGTGGTCGTTGGCGCAGGGCCTACAGGCGTGGAACTGGCAGGTGCGATCTCTGACATTGCCGGGCGTCATCTGATGAAGGAGTTTCGCGCCATTGATCCGCGCCAGTCGCGAATTATTTTGCTGGAAGGCGGCCCGCGCGTTTTGCCCACGTATCCAGTAGATCTTTCCACCAGCGCTGAGCGTCAGTTGAAAGAAATGGGAGTCGAAGTCCGCACCAACGCCATGGTCACCAACATTGAGCAAGGTGTTGTGTCCGTGGGCAAGGAAAAGATTCCTGCGTCGGTCATTCTCTGGGGCGCGGGCGTTTCCGCTTCGCCGCTGGGAAGGATGCTTGGTGTCCCGATCGACAAAGCTGGTCGCGTAATTGTTCAGCCTGATCTCACTCTGCCGGGACATCCTGAAGTTTTTGTCTGCGGCGATCTTGCTTCAGCCACGCGGCACAATGGTCGGCCCGTTCCGGGCGTTGCGCCGGCGGCAATCCAGATGGGCAAGTTTGCCGCCCGCCAGATCAAGCGATCCGTGGCAGCTCAGCCGCGCGAAAAGTTTGAGTATCTCGACAAAGGCAGCTTGGCAACGATCGGACGTTCTCGAGCCGTCGCTGATTTCGGCAAGCTCCATATCTCAGGATATTTCGCATGGCTGGCGTGGCTGTTCATTCACTTGCTTTTCCTGATCGGCTTTCGCAATCGGCTTTTTGTGTTGAGCGAATGGGCCTGGGCATATTTAACTTACAACCATAGCGCCCGGCTGATTACTGATCCACAACAGAAAGAGCCGGCAGTGAAGCCTAAGGCAAAAGCTGGGTAGCAGCCAAGCCGTCAGCGTCCAGCAAAACTTCACCCCGAAAGGAGGCCACCCACCTGTAGTCCAACAGGGTGGATTTGCAAGCCAAAGCTAAAAGCCAGGAGCAAGTGGCTAAGCGCTATTCCAGCAGAGACATTGAATCTATTTGGCCACCGTGCCACACTGTTTTTGGGAGAAACCAGGAGGATTAGATGGTTCGCATCTCTCTGTTCGTTCTCTCCGCGGCGCTCGCCGCGTTCAACGGAAATCCGCAGCAGTCGCCTGACGCGCAACCTGCACCGCATGACAGCTCCCAGTCACATCCGGTCGCGCAGCCCACTCCCTCGCAAGACCAGACCGGAGCCAACCGGCGGATACACGATTCCATTGACGACCTGATGAGCAGCGATCCAGTCTTGAGCGGCTCCGATGTTGAAGTCGCCGTCGACGATCACAACGTTACGCTCACTGGTTCCGTGAAGAGCCATGTGCAGCACCAGCGCGTGCTGCAGCTTGCAGCACAGTATTCCCGCTGGCGCAATATTGTGGACAAGCTCAGGCCGGAATAAACATTTCTCAAGCCGCGTGTGCCGCGGCGGCGATTTCTTTTATCATCGCTGGGCAATGGTTCCGCGCCTTGAAACATCCCGTCTCATCCTGCGTCCGCTGGAACTCTCCGACGCCGCGCAGACGCAGCGCCTCTTTCCGCATTGGGAGGTCGTTCGCTATCTC
>JASLFF010000611.1 GCA_030150795.1 Terriglobales bacterium
TTTTGCCAATGGCTTGTGCGTTGATGATGGGCGGCAAAGATTTACGCGGCTCCTTGCAGCTTACTTCCCGACATACAGCTCCGGCAGAGTTTGCTTCAGGTGGTCAAGCTTGGGTAGATCATTCATGGCGATGTACGGCTCGTCGGGATGATGTTCCGCATAGTCCTGGTGGTAAGCCTCGGCGGGATAAAAAGCCTGCAGCGCGACAACCTGCGTGACAATTGGCTCAGAAAAAACCTTTGCGCCGTTGAGCTGGTCAATGTAAGCCCGCGCCACCCGGTGCTGATCTGCACTGGAAAAGAAAATCACTGACCGGTACTGCGTTCCTTCGTCCGGGCCCTGGCGGTTCAGCTCTGTTGGATCATGCGCCACGGAGAAAAATACTTTCAATATCTGTCCAAACGAAATCTGTGACGGATCGTAAACCACCTTTACCGATTCTGCATGCCCCGTGCGCCCGGTGCTCACGGTTTCATATTGCGCCGTGCCGGCCGATCCGCCGGAATATCCGGCAGTGGCGCTGCTCACGCCTTTCACATGTTCAAACACCGCCTGAATGCCCCAGAAACATCCGCCGGCCAGCACCACAGTTTCAGAGCTTTTTGTTTTGCTCAACGGCTCGTCAGTGGCCGGATTCGGCAGCTTCACCGCCGCGCTGGAAGCATGGCACGCGATGGTGGCGCTCAGGCACATTACCAAAAAACCATTCATCAATCGACGTAACATTTAATCTCCTATCAATGCTTGCCGCCGTCATGCGACGCCCGCATATGTCCCTGCTCGGAATCGTCATCCCGAGTTCCGCAAATGAGGACGCGCTGTCGTCAGCGTCCGAAAAGGAGCGAGGGACCCTTTTGTTTCATCGGAACCAACAATAAAGACGCAAGGCACAAGGTCCCTCCGTCCTACTCGTTCGCTGATGAAAACGCGAACTCGCTTCACGTCCGTCGGGATAACGATCCTCTAACCACCACCTTACGCCTTCTTGTTAAAAGTCAGCGAAGCTGAGTTCATGCAGTAGCGTTGGCCGGTTGGCCGTGGGCCATCGTTAAACACATGGCCAAGATGCGCGCCGCATCGCTTGCATTCCACCGCAGTGCGTCGCATCCCAAAGCTGTTGTCGGTAATGGATTCCACGTTTTCCTCGGCAATCGGCTGGTAAAAACTGGGCCAGCCCGTCCCCGATTCAAACTTGGTATCAGAGCTGAAGAGCGCCGTGCCACAGCACGCGCAACGATAGATTCCAGGTTCGTGGTTGTTCCAGTAGAGTCCTGTAAAAGCCATCTCTGTGCCGTCTTCACGCGTCACGTTGTAGACCCCAGGTGAGAGCTGCTGCTTCCACTCACTCTCACTCTTCACCACCCTGGGAACGTGCACCTTGCCTTTGCGGTCGCCTGAATCGGTAAACTCCACAATGTCCACTTCCTGGGGAGTTGCATTCGGGTTATCTCCGAAGCTCGTTTCCGCTGTTCCAGTCTTCTTTGAAAAAATTCCCATATAAGAAAAGTATAATCCCCCTGCAAGTATTGCGCCGCCGGTTAAAAAGGCGCGCCGCGAAGTTCTGCGAGACCATGATGTATCTATCGGATCAAACATTCTGCCACTGGTCCTTCATGGATAGTACGGCTCCGCCCGGATATTGGATGTCTCGCTTCTGTTAAGCATTCACTTGCAATAGTTTGCGCCGGCTGGCTCTTAAGATCGCTAGCGAAGTAGGGTATGGACGGTTGTCTTTACGCCCCTCCGCCGGCCGCTTCATCTTCGTCTTCAACTGAGGCTGGGCCGCAAACAAATGAGTACCCAATGTGACCAAGTCACAGCTATGTGTGATATTCCTCACTGAAAGCTTACCGCGTGCATGCGATTCTTTCATCACGGGAAGCAAACTCTCAGGTAACGGAAGCACCCCCTCGCGCCGCTTCCCCATCGGGCCGATCCACGGATACAAGCATTGAAAATCTTGCGGCTGCAATAGCGGTGCAGCTCCGGAGTGATCTTATGCGTATTCTTATAGTTGAAGATGAGCCTAAAGTTACAAGGACCCTGGTCAAAGGTCTGGAGGCAGACCACTTCGCCGTTGACGTTGCTGTAAATGGAGAAGAAGGACTGCAACTCTGCACTGAAATTGATTACGATCTTGTGATTCTTGACTGGAACCTGCCCAAGCTGGATGGGTTGACCGTGCTGCGAAAGCTGCGCAAGGCAGGATCAGTGGCGCGCATTCTGTTCCTGAGCGCCCGTAAGGAACTTTCAGACCGCATCACCGCCCTGCACACGGGCGCCGACGATTTCCTGGTGAAACCATTTTCTTTCGACGAACTTAGCGCGCGCATCGCCGCGCTGTTGCGCCGTCCCACGGAACTGCTGGACAAAATCTGTGTAGACGATCTGGTGCTGGACCGCCTGCGCCACAGCGTCTCGCGGGGAGGCAGGCAGATAGCACTCACCCAGCGCGAATACGCCGTGCTGGAGTACCTGATGCGCAACGCCGGACGCACCGTTACCCGCACCATGGTAGTGGAACATGTGTGGAACCTGGGCTTTGAAGGGCTCACTAACATCGTGGACGTTTATATCAATTACTTGCGCGCAAAAATCGATCAGGGATCCACCAAGCCTTTGATTCATACTGTCCGCGGCGTGGGCTATTCAATCAATTCCACTGAAAGCACACCCATTCACACCGAATCAGGATTCCAGCGCATGCAACAGCTCAGGCACGGTTCGGGAGAACAGTCCATGCCGTAAATGGAACGGGGCGCGGGCCATAGATTGATAAGGCGCAACCAAAAGGGCGGTGCCTTTACGCCGCCCCGCCTGCGGCCTCAAGTTGCGCTTGATACGGCACAAACACCACAAACACTGCGCCGCCCAGATCGCTGTGATGATCTGGGCTTAGCTCAATCTTCCCGCCGTGGCGCTCCACAATCTCTTTGCTTACCCACAGTCCAAGGCCGGTGCCAACATCTTCTTTTGTGGTGAAAAACGGCTCAAAGATGTGAACGCGATTTTTCTCCGCGACACCGGGGCCATTATCGGCAATCTTTATTTCCACGCCATTAGACTGCTCCGCGGGCTCCATGGAGATGCGTATTTTGCCGTCCCGGCCCACAGCGTCCGCGGCATTGGAGATCAGGTTGGCCATCAACTGTTTGATCTCGCCTTGCAATGCATGTACTGGCGGACAATCTGAAAAGTCCATCTCTACGGCAATGTTTTTGGTCTTCAGCTTGTTTTCATACAGCCGCAGCACAGACTCCAGCACGCCTCGCAGCGGCACCGGCCCGGCCTCGGATGAATCACGATAGAAACCCAGCGTTTGCCGCGTGATGTGAGAAACGCGGTCCAGTTCCTGCTCCGCCATGTTGAGATAGCCCACAATGTCTTCCGGCAGGCTGCCGGTGTTCTTAACGATATAAATAAGGTTGCAGACTGCTTCCAGAGGATTATTGATTTCGTGCGCCACGGTGGCAGCCAGACGGCCGGCCGCCGCCAGTTTTTCCGCTTTGCGCAAGACCTCTTGCGCCTGCTTCTCAGCTGTCACGTCGCGGAAGACCATCACCACGCCGCGCAGCTTTCTAGCATCGTCAAAGATGGGCGCGGCGCTGTCTTCAATCGGGATCATATGGCCATCCGCATGTTGCAACATCGTATGGTTGGCCAGCCCCATGATGCGTCCGTGCTCCAGCACCTTGGCCACAGGATTGTCCACCGGATTGCGCGTCTGCTCATTAAAGATGGGGAAAACCTTCTGGATCGGCTGCCCCTGGGCCTGCCGAAGTTTTATACCCGTCAACTCTTCCGCAATCGGATTGATAAAGATTACTGTCCCGCGTTCATCGGTGGCGATCACTGCATCGCCAATACTGGCCAGCGTCACGCGGAACCACTCTTCGCGCTGGCGGATTTCCGCCGCATGTTTCTCGCGCTGGTCCATCTCTCGCAGGATGTAAAGCGCCAGAAAAATCAGTCCTGCGATCGCCAGGGCCGTGGCCAGATAGAGCGTCCGCGTGAGTGAACGGGTGCTGCTGCTCACTGCCGCAAGGCGCGCAGATTCAAGTGAGCTTTCGTCGCGGGCCATCTCTGCTGACACCGCGCGGACCTGATCCATGGTGCGCTTGCCCATGTCCGATAGCACAATGCCCCGCGCCTCATCTTTACGGCCTTCACCAAAAAGGGCAATCGTGGTCGCCAGCTCTTCAAGTTTTATTTTGCTGAGGTTTCGTATTGTTAACACACGCGAAACCTGCTTCGGGTTGTCCGCGACCAGTTCCGCCAAGCTGGCAATGTGGGAATCAATCTGCTGCGCGGCGATGTTGTAGGGCTCCAGATAACCCGCTTCACCGGTATAAAGGTAGCCGCGCTGTCCAGTTTCAGCGTCTTTCAAGAGTGATTCCACGGTTGTCAGCTCTAGCTGTACGCGTTGCGTGTGTTCCACCCATTGCTGATTGCTGCTCTGCACGGCAATCCGCCGGCGCGTGACCGCGGTATTGATGACCAGCACGGCCAGCAAAATGGCGAAGCCGCCGATCACACTAAATCGTCTATAGATTAATCGCATGGAAAAGTGGCCGGAGCGAAAACCGAGCCCCTAAAAGTTAAAGTATTTTAACCCAAAGTTGAGGCGCTTATACAGGAGGCGTGAAGCGGGGGCCCCTCCTGCCGAAATCCTGAGCGACCCTGAACTTGTGAGGGGAGTCGAAGCCAAATTGGAATTCCGTTGTGGACTAATCTTATCCTCGCATTAATACTAACGAAGTGATATTCAGGTGGGACGTCCGAAAAGCAACGGCAAATCTCAAAAAACACGCGATCGATTTCCGTGAAGCGGCCACAATTTTTGCCGATCCATTGTCAACAACGTTTCCTGACAGTGACCATTCGGAACACGCGCACAGATTTTTGACTATCGGGCAATCAATCCGTGGACGCATACTTGTTGTCGCGCATACGGAAGAAGGTGATACCATTCGAATCATTAGCGCCAGGAAAGCTACCCGGCGAGAACAAAGCTTTTATGAAGAAAACGAACCCGAATAACGGACTCCGTCAAGAGTACGACTTTGCCTCCATCAATGGTGGCATCCGGGCCAAGTATGCAAAGCGTTATCACGAGGGCACAAACATAGTATTGCTGGAGCCCGATATTGCCGAGGCATTCCCGAACGATGCAGCGGTCAACCAGGCCCTTCGGGGCGTCCTCAACACGGCCCGCGCTGTTCGAGGCACAGGAGGCCTTGCGGAAAAGAGCCTGCAAACTCCAGGCCAACGTCGGACCCGCCGATCAAAACGGGCTTAGAAAGCCGGTTGTTCCACGCGTCGACTGCTGTCAAATCACTCGATGTAGAAACGGCTTATCCGTACCTACACCGGGTTCCCTGTGTTACTTCATATCTCTGGATTATTTGCTTACCGCCATCTGCTGCTGGGCCGCCTGGTATTCTTCGTAGGTTCCCTTGAAATCTTCGATCTTGTGATCGTCAAAGTGCCAGATGCGAGTGGCAACTTCATCGATGAGATCGTGATCGTGGGTGACCAGGAACACCGTGCCTTGATAGCGCTGCAACGCGATGTTCAGAGCGTTAATCGATTCCAGGTCCAGGTGATTGGTAGGCTCGTCAAAGACCAACACGTTGGGTTTTTGCAGCATGAGCTTGCAGAAGAGGATACGCGCGGCCTCGCCGCCGGAAAGCACGTCAGTCTTTTTGGTGGCTTCGTCGCGGACAAAGAGCATCTGCCCCAGCAGCCCGCGGATTTCTTCATTGGAAACCGAGGGGTCCCACTGAAATATCCAATCCAGTATGGTGCTGCCTTTTTCAATCAGGCTGCGATGGTCCTGCGGAAAATAGCCGATTGCAGCTTCGTGTCCCCAGGTGGTCTTGCCGGAATCGATAAACGGGCCGTTATATCCTGACGTCTGCCGCAGCTCGGACTCAGGCGTGTTGGGCGAGTTGGCCAGCAGCGCGTTGAGCAGCGTTGTCTTGCCTGCGCCGTTGCGCCCCATGAGCGCGATTTTTTCTCCGCGCGTCACGCTGGCGGTAAAGTCCTGTATGACGTTGTTGTCGCCATAGGACTTGGTGACGCCCTCAATCTCAAGAATGTGCTTGCCGGAAGGGCGCTTCATTTCAAACTTGATGAACGGGCGGGCGATGTTGGACCGCGCCAGTTCTGTCACTTGCAACCGCTCAACTTCTTTTCTACGCGACTGCACCTGGCTGCTGCGCGTGCCGGC
>JASLFF010000661.1 GCA_030150795.1 Terriglobales bacterium
ATAAAACTCTTAGCAAGTCTACAACATGCCAAACCCAGGACAAATCGGCCCTCGTGAGCGGGAAATTCTTACTGCTATCGTGGAGACCTATATTTCTACTGGTGAGCCGGTGGGGTCACGCACGCTCTCGCGCCACAATAATGATGGGCTGAGTCCGGCGCCGATCCGCAACGTAATGTCAGATCTGGCAGAGAGCGGTTTCCTGGAGCAGCCGCACACATCGGCTGGACGCGTGCCGACGTCGCAGGCTTACCGGTATTACGTTGACCAGATTTCCGGCAAAGCCACGATTTCGGCAGCCGACCAGACGCTGATCTCAGACACGTTGCAAGGTACGGTAGATGTGCAGGAGTTTCTGGAACGGACGTCGCACGTGCTTTCGCTGGTTTCCAGCGGCGTTGGGGTGGCTATCGGCAATGCAGGACCCAAGAACGCGCTGGAACACGTTTATTTCTCGCGTCAGGCCAACAATCGAGTGCTGGCCGTGGTGGTCACCAAGTCAGGCGTGGTGCATGACCGCATGATGCGCCTTGAGCGCGATCTGGACCAGAGCGACCTGAACACGGCCGCTAATTACATCAACGAGAATTTTCGCGGGTGGATCATCAGCCAGGTCAAAACTGAGCTGCGTCGCCGCATTGAACATGAGCGCAGCGAATATGACCGGCTGATGAAGAGTCTGGACGAGCTGGATAAAGGTGGCGCGCTGGCTGCCGAAGAGCCGGCCAAGAACATCTTTGTAGAAGGCGTGGCGAACCTTGTGGGCAATGACCAGGACCGTTTGCGCCTGCGCGATCTGGTGAAAACGCTGGAAGAGAAAGAACGCGTGGCCGATCTGCTTTCAGCTTACCTCGATACTCGCCAGGAAGCCGTGCGTGTGGTGATCGGCCTGGAAGAAGCGGTGCCGGAGATGCGCAATTTTGTACTGATTGGCGCACCCGCGCGAGTCGGCGAAGAAATGCGGGGATCGCTGGCGGTCATCGGCCCAACACGTATGGATTATCAACACACCATCACGGCGGTTTCTTACATCGCGCAGCTTTTTGACAAGCTGTTGAATGAGAACACGTGAAAATTCCAATCAAGAGACCAGGTGCAGTAATGAGCAAGGGCAACGGACAGGCTGATATCAGCCTGGAAGATCAATTGAAAGACGAGCAGTTGAAAGACGAACAGAATCAGACTTTGGAAAAGGAACTTCCCGCGGCGGATCCGGCCGATGGGTTTGAGGAAAAGAGCGTTTCCGGCAGCGATGCACAGGGGCCCGCTACGGCCGCTGCCGGCGGCGAGTTGGAAAAGCTCCGCGCTGAGCGCAATGATCTGTTTGAGCGGCTGGCGCGATTGCAGGCCGAGTTTGATAACTATCGCAAGCGTGCGGCAAAAGAAAATGCTGAATACCGGGATTACGCCGTGTCAGATGCCGCCCGCGCGCTGCTGCCGGTGATCGATAGCTTCACGCTGGCGCTCAAGAACTCTGCCGCCAAGCCTGAAGACCTGCGCAAAGGCGTGGAGCTGATTTTTAAGCAGCTTCAGGACGTGCTGCAAAAGCTGAACATCGAGCGCGTGCCGGCGCAAGGCGAGCTATTTGATCCACGGGTGCATGAAGCGATTGAGATGGTCGAAACCGACGCCGCGCCGGACCATCATGTGCTGGAAGAGCTGCAGCCGGGATATCGAATCAAAGGACGCTTGTTAAGGCCGGCGATGGTGAGAGTAGCAAAAAAGATCGGGTGATCGGGACATCGGGTGATCCGGTGATCGGTAAGCGCGAAGAATCTTTGTGGAATTTCCTGAATCTTTATTTCCAGGGATATTCATGTATCTCTGACTTTCTTCCAGTATCAAGAACATTGAGGTAATTTTTGGCAACGCAAGCAAAACGCGATTATTACGAAATATTGAGCGTGAGCCGCACGGCCACTGAGCAGGAGATCAAGAGCTCCTACCGCAAGCTGGCTATGCAGTGGCATCCGGACCGCAATCCGGGCAATGCCGAGGCGGAAGAGAAGTTCAAGGAATGCAGTGAAGCCTACAGCGTGCTCATGGACGCGGACAAGCGCGCGCGCTATGACCAGTATGGCCACGCGGCTGTGAACGGTGGCGGTTTTGGCGGGTTTGACGGTTCCAACTTCGCCGACGTCAGCGACATTTTTGGCGATATCTTCAGCGATTTCTTTGGCGTAAATGTGGGCGGCGGTCGTGGAGGGCGCACTCGTGTGCAGCGCGGCGGAGATGCGCGCGCGGATATCACGCTTACCTTTGAGGAAGCCGCTTTCGGCAAGAAGACCCAGGTTAAGGTACGCCGCTATGAAGCCTGCGAGCAATGCAAAGGCACAGGCTCAGCCGGATCGAAAGGTCCCAGCACTTGTCAAACATGCGCCGGTCGCGGTCAGGTCCGCTATCAGCAGGCCATGTTCAGCATCGCCCGGCCATGCCCAACGTGCCACGGACACGGGCGCGTGATTTCCGATCCCTGCGGCAAGTGCAAAGGCGAAAGCCGAGTGATGAAAGAGCACCAGATCGACGTGAGCGTACCGGCAGGCGTGGAAGACGGCACACGTATTCGCTACCAGGAGCAGGGCGACGTTGGTCCGAATGGCGGCCCTTCGGGCGATCTTTACGTGGTGCTTGGGGTAAAGCCGCATCCGTTTTTTGAGCGGGAAGGCAAGGACCTGCACTGCTCCGTTCCAATTTCATTCAGCCAGGCGGCCATGGGAGCGGAAATTGCCATCCCAACTCTGGATGGCGGCGAGCACAAGCTTAAGATCCAAGAGGGAACGCAATCGGGGACGACGTTCCGCGTCCGGGGAAAAGGCGTTCCGGCGCTGCAAAGCTCGGGCAAAGGCGACATGTACGTTAAAGTCCGCGTAGAAACGCCGCGTAAGCTTACCAAGCGCCAGCGCGAGCTGATGGCCGAACTGGGAGAGACGTTCAACATCGATAACAAGCCGGAGCCGCGCAGCCTGTTTGAAAAGGTGAAAGACATCTTTGGGTAGATACTACATTTGGTTCGTAGTAGTGGTGGCAGGCCTTGCCGGCTTGATCCGTTTGCTGCTGCCTCGCCGCTTTGCTGAGCTACAACTAGAGCGCTTCAAGGCCGTAAATGCCATCGCCAAAGCCAAGATGCGCAGCCTGCTGTTTCTGGTCGTCGGCCTGGTCTTTGGCGGAATTTATTTTCTCCCCTGGGGCCACCAAAGCTGGATCGTCATAGGCACTGTCTTTTCAATCGTTAGCGCGGCTGAAGCTTACTTCCAGGCGCAATTTCCCACGCTGGAAGCGCTAGTCTTTCAGAGCCGCCTGTTGGGGATACTATATCTGGGTCTGGCCGCGGGCTCTTACGTGATGCTCAAAAAATTATGACCCGCAGGCGCTGGATAGCGGATCGCGTGGAAGGCGACCGCGCCTTTTTGCTGGGACCCAA
>JASLFF010000693.1 GCA_030150795.1 Terriglobales bacterium
GTGAGCACTTCGCGGGGCAGGATATCACGCATGGCCTGCCGGGTGATCCACTTGGTGGTCATGTTACGAACTTTCAGGCGCTGCGGCACCTGCATGGCAAACTCAAGGAGCCGGTAGTCAGTAAAGGGCGCTCGCACCTCAAGCGAATTGGCCATGGACATGCGATCGGCATATTCCAGGCAATTGCAGCAGAGGAACGACGCAGAATCAACGTAGCCCAGACGGCTCATTGGATCCAGTTTTGCGCCGCGGCGGAAGAACTGGCGCAGGAAGTCTCCTGAGTTGCGGCCACCGACGGAGGCGGAGAAATCAGATGTGTATAGCTCCTGCTTCTCACTCTCAGAAAAATAGCCAACCCAGTCAATGTACATATCTTCTTCAGCCTGCCAGGCCGATTGCGCAAACTCGCGCACGCGGCGGAAGCCATGGCGGCCGTCAGTTGCATCACTCATCAATCCAGAGAGACGCGAGACCAGCCCTTTGGTGACGAACTGTGGCAACCGGCGGTAGCGACGGGCCATGGCAGCACCTGCATAGCGCACGTAGCCGCCAAAGAGTTCGTCCCCGCCATCACCAGAGATAGCAACTGTGACGTGCTTCCGCATCTGTTTGGTGATGATGTATTCAAGAATTGCCGTGGGATTGCCGAACGGCTCATCAAAGTGGCGCACCACATCAGTCATGTAAGCCGCACAAGCTTCATCTGCCTGCAGAATGTGATGCTCAGTGTTGAATCTTTCGGCGACGAGTTTGGCTACCGGCTGCTCGTCATAAAACTTGCTGTTCTGGAATCCGATGGTAAAAGTCTTGACCTGCTCCGGGCTGTTCTTTGCGGCGAAGGCAGTAATCGCGCTGGAATCAAGCCCGCCGCTCAAGAACAGTCCCAGTGGCACATCGCTGATCATCCGCAGCTTGACGGATTCTTCCATCAATTCGCGCGCGCGATCAATCATCTCCGCTTCAGACATGTCCAATGGTGTTGCAGCGGTCTCGGCGGCGTCCCAATATTTCCATTCGCGCCTGTGCGATTCGCCATCAGAGTCAACCACGATTTCCATGACCGAACCGGGCGGCATCTTGCGCACGTGCTTAAAAGCCGTTGACGGATAGGGGAAATACAAATATGTGAGGTAGTCGTGCATGGCCACAGGGTCGAGTTCCGCAGGGACGCCGGCCTGAAGAATGGCCTTGATTTCTGAGGCAAAAACGAAGTTGCGGACGTCATGCGAATAGAAAAGCGGCTTCTTGCCCAGATGGTCGGTAGCCAGAAGCATGCGGCGATGGCGATTGTCCCAGATGGCAAAGGCAAACATGCCGCGCAGCTTCTTCACCACCTCAGTGCCCCACTCCTCATAACCATGAATGATGACTTCAGTGTCAGTGTGGGAACGGAAGGAGTGGCCGGCGGCAATCAACTGTGTACGCAATTCCTGGAAGTTATAGATCTCGCCGTTGAAGGTAATCCAGATAGACTCATCTTCATTGCACATGGGCTGATGCCCAGCAGCGGAGAGATCGATAATGGACAGCCTGCGGTGCTGCAAGCTTACCCAGACGGAGCCGTTGGACAACGTGAAATATTTATGCCCGGCGTCATCAGGGCCGCGATGATGGAGTTCCAACCCGCATTTTTCGTCTGCCGGTGAACTGCCGATTTGTCCAAAGATTCCACACATAATATTTTCCTTACACCAACGCAGGCTCTTCCTCACGCTCCCAGGGCAATGGTTCCGGCGGTGCTTCCGCGGCAACCGCAATGGGTTCCTCCTTGCGCTCGCTTTCGATCATCTGGCCGCGCACAACACATGCCAGCATGACCCAGAGAAAACCATTTACTTCCACATACAGCCAGCGATCGCCAAAGAAATTCACGACGAAGACACAGGCCATCAAGAGAGAAAATCCCAAACCGAGAGACTGAAGGAATGCATCGTGAGCGGTCCTGTACAGCTTCACTCCCAGGCGCATCATTTTGGCCAGCAGAAAGAGAAAGAGCATCAGCCCCAGGACGCCGGTTTCCACCAGAACTTTCAGGAAATAGTTATGCGTGTCAGTATAAATACCGACTCGATGCTGCCATTCATAGGTATCAAAGCCGGCGCCGAGCGCGGGATTCTGCTGAAACAGATTCATGGCGTCATCCCACAGGACGACGCGGTCCTGCGCCGATGTATCAAGCTGCTGCTCATTCTTGTCATAGGTCATGAGCACGCGTTCCTGCACAGAGGTCGGCACAAAGCTTTGCCAGCTGAACAGGAAAACAGCAAGCGCCACGAGCACCCAGCGCTGCCTGACCAGACCAAGAAAGAACAACCCGACAAGAATTCCTGCGTAGGCTTCTCGGGAGTAAGAAAACAGCAAGCAATACGCGCTGAAGGCGAACAATCCCCAGAGAGCAAACTTGATGGACTTGCGCTTCTGCAAAGCGCTCAGCCCCAGCACAAATAACATAAACTCGGCTTCAAATGTGGCCACGCCATTCACGCCGGCATAGCCCAAAGCGCCGCCATCACGCACGTCATAGGAGAAGTGCGACGTATCGCGATCACTCATGTTCCCGTAATAGCCTTTGTTCACGGCCAACACGGAAAGGCACATCAGCACCACGATAATTTTTATCTGCTTCACGTCCTTGATCACGCTCACGGTGACG
>JASLFF010000724.1 GCA_030150795.1 Terriglobales bacterium
GCGCGGCTGCTGGAGCTATATCCGGCTTCATAGATCGCTTCGGTCACGCTGCCTTCGCCAAGCAGCGCCTGCCGAAACTTTCCTGCACGCCGCGCCTGCTGGTATTCCCTGGGGCTGATCCCCAAAATGCGCTTGAACAGCCGTTGAAAGTGAAATGGACTGATAGCCACGTGGCGCGAGATTGCTGTCAGGCTCAGCGTGATGTCCAGGTTTTGATCGATGTATCGGCAGGCCGCTTCAACTTTCTGTGCCTGGGGATTGCGCTGGAGCGGCGTGCAGCGGCGGCACGCGCGGTATCCCGCCTGCTGCGCCTGCATGGGCGAATCAAAAAATTCCACGTTCTCGCGCTTTGGCCGTCGACTGGGGCATGAAGGGCGGCAGAACACGCCGGTTGATTTCACTGCATAAACAAAGCGGCCGTCTGCTTTGGCGTCATGCGCCAGCACAAGGCTCCATTTCTGATTTGGGCTGCCTGAGGTCATTTGCATTTGCATATATTTTTCTCCGCAACACCACTTTATGGTTTGCGAGAGACGCGGACTATCCGCTGCTTGCTCTCAAAATAATTTAGTTCACTATGTGAGCCGAGCGACGGGGGATATGTCAGCGCCTCGCCGCCGGCAGCAGTTCTTGTTGGTATTCAGTAATTCTTTCGCCTACCCCTACCCCCTTATGAGCTGTTTGTTGCAAACAAAGAGCAAAGCGAGTTCCGTTTGGATTGACAAAGGTCGCCAATCAAGGGATCCTGTTGCCTAACCAATCGGAAAAACAATCGTTCATCCAGTCTGAAAGCCCTCCCTGGTAAACTTGGTCACCGGAAAGACCGAAAAAATGTCTAAATCGTCTTCCAGCTCCACGGTCGCCTTTTAGAATTACTTGAATATGTTTAGCCCTATCGCCGGAGACAGCTTTCTGCGCCGATTTGAGAAGATGTCGGAACTCAAAATCGGCGTCTGGCAAAGAGTATCCAATGAATAGCCACGTGTCGCTATCTTCTAACGCTGAAAAAGCTTGCTGCCACACCGCTTGAAATTGTGGAATTGAAACTTCCTTCCGATAGCTAAAGGTTGCAATTCGGGCGCTCAAACGACTTGTGCAATGGATGCAATACTTATCCCGCCTAGATAGTCCCTCGACTAATCTCATTATCGTCGCGTCATCGTCAGATAGTGTGCGAAAGTCATCCCTGGTGATGTATATAAAAGTTTCTAAAGCTGACTTGCCAACCTCTTCTGCATAAAATCGCCTGCAACAATCGCAATAAATCCAATTGGCCGAACCATGCAACATAAGCAGTTTCGTACCCGAGAGAAAGGTTTCAATCCCAGAGAGGCTTTCGACCGGCAGCCCATACCAATACTGAACGGGCAGATCCCTCAGATGGTTTTCAATGACGCGATCCCAATTCGTGCTGATTATTGCGCGAACATCTGCCAGCGAATGCAGGGCCTCGAGCAGGTGTTGAATAGACGGGCTGTGATGATAGTGCAATGCGAGTATCTGGAATATACGGTGAATGCTGAAACGGCGAATGGCTCGGAGCTTTCTTGGTGGATACTCAGACCCAATGTTGCGACCGGCGTTAGCTGCAAGATCTAGCACGGTAAAGTGATCCTCGAGGGATGGGAAGCGGCGCTTACCGTCGTAATTAAACGCGTATTTCCAAAACATCCTCAGCTGCTTGCTGATTTCTTTTTCGATTGAATAATCCAACTGCCCGTTTTTCGGAGAACGTAAGAACTGCTGCGCTACCTTCTTTGTCGTAGGAAGTCCAGCTTCGCAAGAAAAACCCGCTCCGAGGATTAGCGCGACCTTTGGCTTACCGCCATCCATGTTTGCTTCTCCATCGTTTCAAAAAGCTTGCCACCTTCTAAATCAGGGGTTTTCCATACTCTCCACTTGGAAGAGATGGGCAGACTTTCCCGCAGTTGTTTACCGCGATGTTACCCGAAAACTAAAAACTAAAGGAGCCGAAACCGGCTCTTTAAATCTGGAGACTTTTTTATTGGAAAAGTCTTTAGCTGTCCAAGTTCACCATTCCCAGCACTGCAAGCATGTTCCGGTAAGTTTTTTCGCCGTGAGTCATTCTTATAACTTCGGCCATGACCTCGGCGGTTTTGTAGAAGCCTACAAGGTGTCGCTGTGACTGCTGATTTTGTCGAAACTCCGCATAAGCAGGAAGGAAACACCTCATGCAAACGAGCCAGAAGCGCAATCGAAAACGAACGGCTAAAGCTGCTGTGCGAGAGTGCGGCTTGCGGCCAAACAATTTGATTCTATGACGGAACAAACTCACAATCCTAGCCAAATGGCGGATGCGCCAGCTTCCACGATTCTTTCATACTGCAATTGACAGAACAAAAGACCAAAAAAGGAAATCTGTATGGAAAATATCTGGAGCAAGCTTTCAAACGATCTGGCGGACGTTTCCGCAGCTGTGGGTAAATCTGTGGTGGCCGTACACGGCACGCGTCATCCTTCCAGCGGCATCGTGATCGCCAAGGATGCGGTCGTGGCCGCCAGTCATGCCGTCCGTCGCGACGACGAAGTCACTGTGATTACGGCGCCGGGACAAAAACTTTCAGCGCGCGTCAGCGGACGCGATCCCAGCACTGACCTCATCGTCCTGCGTCTGCAACAACCAATCGATGCTCCTGCCGTCCGCTGGGCATCGACCTCCGGTCTGCGCGTGGGCGAACTGGTGCTTGCTCTGGCGCGCACGCGGCGCGGTCACGTAGTCGCCAGTTCAGGAATTCTCTCCGGCTTGATCAACGGCCCCATGCGCACGTGGCGCGGCGGTGAAATTGATCAGTTCATCCGTCCCGATCTCACAATGTATCCCGGCTTTTCCGGCGGGCCGCTGGTCAATAGCCAGGGAGAACTTCTGGGCATGAACACCGCGGGACTGCATCGCGCGGGCATCACCGTGCCTTCAGCCACTGTACAGCGTGTTTCGGCTGAACTGCTGGAAAAAGGCGGCATCCAGCGGCCTTACCTTGGCCTCGCGATGCAGGCTGCGCCTCTGCCGGAATCTTTACGGACTCGC
>JASLFF010000765.1 GCA_030150795.1 Terriglobales bacterium
GGAAAGGAATAAAGTAGAGGATGATGGCTGCATCTACCAGCAACTGATAAGCGTCCTGCCAGCTTGCTTTGTATTGTGAAAGGACCAGAATAATGCCAGAGATCGCGGCCTGGATCAGGATAGCGATGTAAGGCGTCTTCCATTTGGGATGGATTCTGCCAAAGTAAGCAGGCAGATAATGGTCAATTCCGGCAACAAATGGAACACGCGCCACGCCCGCAACGGTGGCGCCCACGCCGCCGGCATTTCCAATTGTGACAAGTAGAGCCGCCATTACTCCAAACCATGCTATCCCCAGGACCGCCGAGCCTCCACTGATTGCCTGAAAAACTCCAGAGCGTGTGTCGGTGCCCTCAGCGGACTGAATGGCCAACACCGCAACTGTCCCGGCAATATAGATCAGGGCGATCAGCGCGGCAGAAGCGTAAATCGCGCGTGGAAATGTCTTGCGCGGCTCTCGAATCTCTTCACTCATCGCACACACCAGCTCCATGCCGGTAAACGCGAATGCGATTTGCGACCAATAGTTCACGGTGTCCCAATTGACATGAGGCAACGTGTTAGAGAAAGAAAAATGTGTTGCACTTCCGCGATGGAATCCAAGGTATGCGCCAATGCCAATCAACATAAGCAGAGGCAAATAGGTGGAAACGCCGCCTGCATTTTGCAGCCACTTGCCAATATTCAATCCCACGATGTTCAGGATCACTGCCACCGCAAGCAGCGCCATTGATGACCAGAGAAGGTAATGCGGGTCTTTGGCAAGAGTCCAATACTTTGGCCCGCCGATGTACACAGACATCGCCACACTCGCCGTCAGCAGTCCGGGAAAATAGAAGAACGTATAAATCCAGTAGGCCCATCCGGCCACAAAGCCGTGGAAATCGCCGAAAGCCTCTTTGCTCCACACGTAAAGCCCGCCTTCAGCGGGATAGCGCGTGGAAAGCTCAATAATAATGAGCGCCGTGGGCAGAAAGAAAAGCACAGCGGCCAGTACCCACAAGCTGATGGATGAAGTGCCGTTGTGCGCGGCGGCGGCAATCCAGCGTGGTCCAAGCACGGCGGCAATGTTGAACAGCAGCACGTCCCAGAAGCACATGGCCTGGCGCAACTGTGATTTTGGAGCGGTTTCCTCAGCCATTCATTCCTTCCCGGTTTTCATTGTGGCGTGGATTCGAGCAAGCGCCATCATTCTATCCTGCCCCGTGCAAATTTCCCCGTGTGTAAGCCGCCCGTCCTCTGCTATTCTTCCCCGCATGGACAACCGTTCTATGACCGATGTTGGCGGCACGCCCGGAGGCCTGGGCGAATTTGCGCTGGGCTTTATTATGACCTGCGTCGGAGGCTACCTCATCTCCAACCAGGTCACCGTCATGGGCTCTTACTGGAGCTTCTGGGGCGCTAATAGTTTTGGCGTCACGCTCATCCCGCTGCTGTTCGGCATTGCCATTCTGTTCTTCAACGGCCGCAGCACCATTGGATGGCTGCTCACCGTTGCCGGCGCGCTGTTTATCCTGGCCGGCGTAATCGCCAACATGCATATCTACTTTCAGCCCGCGACTCTGTTCCATACGCTGGTCATGCTGATTCTGCTGGTCGGCGGGCTGGGGCTGATTGCGAAGTCCATGCGCTCGCATCGCAAACCGGCCGCGGCGGCAGCCACCACGGACCAACACTGATAGCAGTGATCTGCTTTGAATAAGAGGGCCGCATGAGAGGTGCGGCCCGTGAGGAGCAGAGGAGATGTGCTGAAAGAACCGGCACGGAAGAGTTTTATTCCCCCGCTGTCAAAAGAATTCTCTTCATTCTCTATTTATTCGCCTATAATGATTCCTGCTTCATTCTCATCAGGGGTGGGGAATGGAAATCAGGACCGAATTATTGGCGACCGTGCAGGCCAAGACCTTTGAAGCGTGCGAGACGGAATGGAAGGAACTGCTTCAAGAGTTGCGACTTGGATTGCTGTACGTTCCGGCGATTCAGGCAGTGCTCGCGGAAGGGCGATGGAAGGAGCACCCGAACGCAATGGCGTATGTCCGCAAGGGAGCCGTGCGATGCGCGGTGAGAATGGGGATTGTGGATATCCGGCCAAACCAAAATATGGAGATCCTCGCCTGTGAGCTGCGATATCGCGACGAGGAAGGAGAACAACTGGAGCATGACGACAAGCTGGGAATGGCCCTAAATGACTATGAAGATAAGTTTGGGTCAGACCAAGAGCTACATTCCCTGGAAGACCATGTGGCAGAGGCCCTTTTGGACGAAAATCTGGCCGTGGATTGGGAACGGGTGGCAGAGCTGACAGACCTGGATCCGGGGGAACGACTCGTCATGGATTTACGAGTGATCGGGTTTGGTCGCGAGGCGGCGCTCGCGGCCTGCTTTACGGAGGATGATAAGCGGGTCCTTCAGGCAGCATGGAGACGATTTGAGCGGCACAAAGGGGCGATAAGCGCGGTGCTGCAATCGGGCGAACCGCAACGGGCGAGGCGGCTGCAAAGGGAGCCCGAGGCGGAGCCGGAGCTTATCTTTATCGAGACGCCGGAGGGAAAATTGAAAATTTCTTTCAGAAAACTTGTCCCGGAAAGCTGAAATCCGTGCATATGGTAATAGGGGCAGCAATTAGCAGCTAACGCCGTTGTCCTTAGAGCGTTTCCTGAGTTGCTGTATCCCCAGCGATCCATCTCACCCCCGCGACGCGCTATCCTGAGGCAGAGCCACACGAAATGCAAAGTTTTTCGATACGGTTTTCGCGAAGCCGAAGGATCGGCTCCGCTGCACCGCAGGGCCATCCAAGACTGCCTGGATGATCAGCCTGGGCGTTAAAGAACAATCCTCTTTACATCTTTAGGGCATGGCAGCAGCCGTGCCTGGTTCCCACCAATTTCACATCAACACAGAGCCGCCCGAGAGGTGGCTTTTTTATTGGAGACAACATGATCAAGCAAAAGGGACGTTCGACCGCCTTCACTAAAGAAGAGGTTATTGCTGCACTGCACGCATGCGCCGAGAAGTTGGGGCGTGCGCCGAGATATCGCGAATTGGCCAAAATGAGCCGCATCACGATCAGACATATCATGAGGCACTTTGGAACCTTCAACCAAGCCTTGCGAGCGGCAGGCCTGGAGGTGGGACATACAGCCGTGTCCACGAGCATGGGCGATCTATTCCATGATTGGGCGGAGGTGGCACGGAAGGCGAAGAGGATCCCTTCAATCAACGATCAATCCATGCACGGGAAATACAGCGTCACGCCGTTCCTTTCGAGATTTGGAGGATGGAAAAAGGTAGCAGAGGGAATGCGCGCATTCGCCGAAAGCAGCGGCCTGGACAAGAAGCATCCGGCGTTAATGGATATGATCGCGGAATGGAGTCCGCGAGGGGCGGGGAGACGCAGAGCAGTGGAACGCGGAGTTGACGGCGCGCCTCTTGGGCAAAAGCCAAGGCTGTTGCCGGACCGGCCAGTGTATGGGCGTCCGCTGACGCCGCCGGGACTGGCGCATGAACCGGTAAACGAGATGGGCGTGGTTTATCTCTTTGGGCTGCTGGGCCACAGGATGGACTACGTTGTGACTCGCGTCCAATCAGAGTTTCCCGACTGCGAGGCGTTTCGCGAAGTAGCGCCGGGACGGTGGCAAAGGGTGCGGATTGAATTTGAGTTTGAGAGCCGCAATTTTCTGCTGCACAAACATGATCCTAAAAAATGCGATGTTATCGTGTGCTGGAAACATAACTGGGCAGAGTGTCCGGCAAATATTGAAGTGATTGAGTTGAGCAGCATTCTCAAGCAGTTGATGTAAGGAAAAGAGTTAGGACGAAGCGCGCAGAGGAAAAGTGGTGCGCGCGAGAAGTGAGATTCTTTAAGTTGATTTGTCTGGCCCCGCGGAAGCAGCCTGAGCAATCTCCTTAATGTTGTCATCGGGCGCTAATTCCGGCAATTCCGCAGCGCTCATACTTTCAGAGTCGAGCGCATCGACACTGCTTAG
This sequence comes from Terriglobales bacterium, assembly GCA_030150795.1. The sequence continues at coordinate 3,987 of JASLFF010000765.1, forward strand.
GGTTCGGTTTATTACCCGTGTCCGTGTGCTGATCTCCTGTAATGTTTTCTGGACAGTCCCGACATTCTTCTCCACTCTCGTCATTAGATCTCCGAACTTGCCAAATTGAACTTTTGCCGCGGCGAGCACATTCCAGACTTCGCTTCCTTTCTTTTGAATTGCTAGCGTCTGAAAGCCCATTTGAAAGCTAATAAGCAACGCCATCAATGTGGTCGGCCCAGCAACCGACACCCGGTATTTTGTTTGGATGTCATCCAGCAAACCAGGCTTTCTGACGACTTCAGCAAAAAGGGCTTCGGTCGGCAAATACATATATGCGAAATTTGTCGTCGTCGGAGGATTGATGTATTTCTCTGAAATGCGTTTCGCCTCCGTCTTAATAACGGATTCGAACGCATCAGCAGCGCGCCGTATTTCGTCTACATTGGCTAATTCTCGAGCCGATTCAAGACGCTCCCACGCTTCTTTGGGAAATTTCGCGTCGATCGGTAGTAAGCATTCTTCTCCGTTGTTGCCTGGGAGGGAAATCGCAAATTCGACGGATTCGGTCGTATCTGGTTTAACTCGTACGTTAGCTCTATACTGATTC
>JASLFF010000778.1 GCA_030150795.1 Terriglobales bacterium
TTCTCACTTCCGCCGCAGAAGTTACAGTTGTAAGCAAAGAAGCACGGCGCGCCGGCAAACGCGTAGGCATTGTGCCGACCATGGGCGCGCTGCATCAGGGACATCTATCGCTCGTCCGCACGGCGCGCGCGCAGGCTGACGTGGTGATTACCTCAGTCTTTGTGAATCCCTTGCAGTTTGGGCCGACGGAAGATTTCAGCAAGTATCCGCGCGACGCGGAAAGAGATTCAGCCATGCTGGCCGCGGAGAAATGCGATTACCTTTTTCTGCCGACGGTTGAAGAGATGTATCCTCCGGGCGCGACTACGTGGGTGAACGTGGAAGGCCTGAGCGAAAAGCTGGATGGCGGTTCGCGTCCCGGACATTTTCGTGGCGTGACGACGGTTGTCTCCAAGCTGGTCAACATTGTGCAGCCGGATTTTGCTTTTTTCGGACAGAAAGACGCCGCACAGGTGGCGATCATCAACAAGATGGTCTGCGATCTGAACTTTGACGTGCGAATCGTGGTTTGTCCCATTGTGCGCGAAGCCGACGGCCTTGCGATGAGCTCTCGCAATGCCTATCTCAATCCTGACCAGCGCAAACAGGCACTGGTTTTGTATCGCGCGCTGATGCGCGTGCAAACGCTGGCCGATCGCGGCGAGTCGAACTCTGCGCGGCTGAAAGTCGCCGGTGAACAGGTGATGGCGGAAGAAGCAGCGGTCAGGCCGAATTATTTTGAGATCGTAAACCGTGACACGCTTGATCCTGTAGCCGATATTTCTGGCGGCGCACTGGTCGCAGTTGCGGCCTACGTTGGCAGTACGCGGCTGATCGACAATATTGTGCTCACCGGAAAAGGCACGGCATCAGCGCCGCGATAGTTGGCTTTTGCTTATTGCTTTGACAGAAACGTGTTTCCCGCAATCACATACCGCAGCGGCAGCTCCGCCGATTTCGTAATGCCGATGCGCTGTGTAACCGCAACTTTATCGACGCGGAAACCGTCAGTCATCACCTGAAGGTCCGACGTTGGAGAAAGCATGTCTTTGTCATTATCGCGCGGACGAGTAATGCCCAGAGCTTCGCACAGCTTTCCTGGACCGCTGGCCAGCTTGCGCAGATCACGCGGCGCGGAGAGATCGAGATCGGCCAGCCCGCGCGCTTGAGCCATATCGGCAATTCCGGTCACGGGTTCCAATGCGCGAATCAGTATGCAGCCCGCGTCGCCCGCAGGCAGACAGGAAATGTTCAGGCAGTAATGCACGCCATAGATGAAGTAAACATAAGCGTGTCCAGGAGGGCCCCAGAGCACGGCATTCCGAGCGGTGTGTCCGGCAGCGGCGTGCGCAGCCAGATCGCCCGCGCCAAGATACGCCTCCACTTCAACGATGCGCCCCGCAAGCTGCTTGCGTCCTTCGCGGCGGACGATCAGCCTGCCGAGCAGCTCACGCGAGACCTCTCGCGGATCGCGATTGAAGAAAGCCCGGCGCAACAGCTTAGCTTCGCGCGTCATACCGGACGCGACTGCACATGAGCGAAGCGTTCTTTCAATCGCAGAAATGGGCTTTCCAGCCAGCGATACGAAGCCGCAGCCAGCAGGATGGTAAGCGCCAGTCCGACGAGCGATTGCACCAAGACCATGAGAGGTGTTGACGCATGCACCAGGCGAATCGCACAGAAATGCGCGAACTCATGCAGCACGTAAAGGCCGTAAGAAATCTTTCCCAGATAAAGGAGAGTCCGGGTGCGAAAGAACCCATGCTCCGCCCCCAGCACAGATAGCAGCACCGCCGCGCTGGCCAGCGCAGTAAAAGGATGTCCCACCGCCATCTGCCATGTAGTGAACTTCAACGTAGGACTGGTAACAGTGAACGCATACACGGCAATCCACGTCACAACGCCGCAGCAAAGCATCGTCGCGCGTTGCAGACGAGTAAAAGACGGCAGCTTATTCGCGAACAACGCGATCAAAATCCCGAATGCGATAGGATCAAGCCGCGTGAATGTGTTGTATTCAATTCTCTCAACAGGCGCAGCGGAGACTGCCAGCCATACGCGACATGCATTTGCCACCAGCAATATTCCAACGGAGATAATCGCCATTGCGCGCACTGACGCTTTGCGCAGTGCCAGCGGCCATGCCAGATAAAACTGCTCCTCGATTGAGACGGTCCATAGCGGCGTGGCGAAAGATGCGGGCAATCCGTAAAAGGCGTAAATCCAGTTCCCCGCCAGCAGGCTGTAGCCGACTACATATTTCATCGGCAGATGTTGTCCGGGAACAAGCACCGCAAAAACTGCCGCAAAAGCCACGAACGCCAAATACAGCGGCCATATGCGCAGGATGCGCCGCAGGTAGAATCCGCTCAGGTCAAGAAATCCAGTGGCCGTCCGTTCGCGCAGCAGCAGGCTCGTAATCAGATAGGCGCTCAGCGCGAAAAATAAATCCACGCCATACGCGCCCGCGCCAAACGTGGGAACAAGCAGGCTGCTCAGCCAGTGCGGATATCCCGCGCGGTCGTAAAAATCCATGGTACGCGGGGCCGCATGAAAGATAAACACGCCGAGAAAAGCGAAGAACCGCAGCGCATCCAGCTCAGGACGGTAAAAACGCATCGAATGCTCTGGTCGCCCGCGCGCGTTAACGCCCGTCACTGCCGGAACTGTATCTGCAACCGTTGTCATCTACTTCTTTGGAGCGCCTTGGCTCGCCGCATGCGGCGCAGCGCCATCAGAGCCGCGCGTCTTCATCGCAATCCATTCATCCACATTCCGCTCCAGGATGTCCAGCGGCAGCGGCCCTGAACCCAGCACTACGTCATGAAAATCTTTCAGATCAAACTTCGCTCCCAGCTTTTCTTTCGCACGCGCGCGCAGCTCTTTGATCTTCAACTCTCCGGTCTTGTATGCCAGCGCCTGTCCCGGCCACGCAATGTAGCGGTCAATCTCATTCGTAATATCCAGTTCATGTTTCGGACAGTTTTCCATGAAGTATTTGATCGCCTGTTCGCGCGTCCAGTGCTTCACGTGGATTCCCGTATCAACCACCAGCCGCACCGCTCGCCACATTTCATAGCTGAGCTGGCCGAATTTGGAGTACGGATCGCTGTAAAGCCCCATATCGTCGCCCAGTGACTCGGCATAAAGTCCCCAGCCTTCGACATAGACGGTGTATTCCCCGTATCGGCGGAAATTGGGCATTTCTCCCAATTCATGCGCGCGGGCAATCTGCAAATGGTGTCCCGGCACCGATTCATGCATGGAAAGCGCCATCATTTCCCACTTGGGCCGGGCATCCGGCTGATAAAGATTGACGAAGTAGGTTCCTGCGCGGGATCCATCGGCGGCCCCCTGCCGATAGTAGGCTGCAGTCGTGTCAGGCGCGAATGACATGGGAATAGGTTCTACACCGTACGGCTCGCGCGGCAACGTACGAAATACCTTTACCAGGTTCGGATCAATGGTTTTGGCCACCGCCTTGTAGGCCACAAACAACTCTTCCGGCGTTTTATAGAAGAACTGCGGATCGGTTCGCAGGAACTTGAAGAATTCATCGCACGACCCTTTGAATCCTGTCTGCTGCATCACGCGGTCCATCTCCGCATTGATGCGCGCGACTTCCTTCAATCCGATCTGATGCACTTCTTCCGGCGTTTCGTTGGTCGTCGTGTAGTGGCGGATCATCTGCGCGTACAGCTCTTCGCCATGAGGCAGCTGCCAAGCGCCTACCTTGTCATAGCACG
>JASLFF010000617.1 GCA_030150795.1 Terriglobales bacterium
GCGGTAGTGAATCCGCCCGCGCTCAAGTTCCTGGGATATTCTGAAGCTGAAATCGTGGGAGAGCCGGTCAGCAAATTCGTCCCTTTAGAAGATATTGCCGCTGTCCAGCAGTCTGCCGATGAACCGCCGCCTGAAGGCGAAACACAGTGGCGCTGCGTGACCAAAGACGGCACAATCCTGTTCGTGAAACTCAAATACCGCGAAACCATGTATCTGGGACGGCCGGCGCGATTCGTGGTGCTGATTGAAAGCCGCTCAGCTCCATTTGTAGCTTAGAATGTCGAGCGCCGGCGGCACGACAGAAGCTTGCATCTTTGCCCACACGCTGTCCCGAATCGAAGATCCATCCCCCACGACATGCCATCCCGAATCCCGACGGCGAACCTTGGCTCCGCTGGTCTCACCCGCCAAGTCCCGAGTTGTAGTGTCGAGTTACCGGGTGGAGCAGGCATTTATGCCTGCGGTAGCTGCTATAGAATTGTTGGGCTTTAGCCGCCGAGGTTATTTTTGACCATCCCTCACCGAGGTCGCACAACTGAGTCGACATATTTTGTTACGGCAAATGTGTTGGAGAGAAAAAGTCTCTTTCAGGTGGAAAAAATTGCACGCGTGTTTGTTGAAGTTCTGCTGGACTATAGAACTCAAAGGAAGTATCTGTTGCATGAGTTTGTTGTCATGCCCGATCACCTCCACCTCATCATCACTCCCCGCCAAATTACTCTGGAGCGGGCCATGCAGTTTGCCAAGGGCGGGTTTTCTTTCCAGCTGAATAAGAACCTGAAAACCAAAAGAGATATATGGCAACCAAGTTTTGTGGACCGGCGGATAAGAGACTCTCTGGAATACCAAAAGTTCAAGAACTACATCTGGCAGAATCCGGTAAAGCGGCGCTTGGTCCGGACGGCTGAGGAGTACCCATACAGTTCGGCACATCCTTCATTTCAAGGCAATTTGGATCCTTGTACCTCAGCGGCTAAAGCCGATTTCTCTATCTGCCTTACCGCAGGCCTGAAAGGCCTGCTCCACCCAGTAAATGGACACAACCACTCGGGATTGGCAGCCCTTGAGACCAGCGGAGCCGATTCCTCGGGCCTCACAGACGCTATGCCGAAACTTCAGGCAGCTTTAATGTTCGGCTCTCGGAACAGCAGGTCGTTGTGTGGGCGTTGTTTTTGGCCTGAGGAGATCAGCAGCACGAGGCAATGCGGAGATGCGAAACCCGCCCACGAACTGACGCCTGCATCCTTTATCCACACGCTATCCCGAAACGAAGATCTGTCCCGCACGACCTGCCATCCCGAATCCCGAGGGCGAGCCTTTGGTGAGCCGGAGTGGTGAGGGACGGCCCTGCCTGGTTTGTGATCTCAAAAACAAAGACAAGCTTCTCCAAGAAAGAGTAGGACACCATAGCTAGGTAGAGATGGGCCAGGGAATGATGGCCCACGCGCCGCAAGGAAAATCTTCTTATTGAGTGCTTTATGGCCCGACCTAGTTCACCCTTGAATTTCCTGCAGTCTTTGCTACACTTCCCCAACGCCCCTTACGGCTCCGCGATATTTAATCTATCCGCACGGAGAAGATTGCATGCACGTCGTTGTATCTGCCTCCCCTCAAACCAGAGGATCAAAATGACCCAACACATATTTGGGTTTCCTCTTGCTGGATTCACGAAACATTTCCTTATAACCTACGTTGCAGATGATGATCTCGACGCAATGGCCCGAGCGAATGCAATTTTGGCGACCTGCGAAGACGATTTAGCACTCTTGCAAGTCTGGTTCAATTGCAACTTTAATAGCAGCCCATATACGATTCACGTTCATTGTGGCCCCGGTATCCAGCTTGGGGGCGCTAACAATCAGGGTTATCGCGACACTCAGTCGAGCCAAATCAATATAAATGGCACTTTCAATGCAACATCGACTGATCCTATACAAAATCAGATTAGGGACGAATTTGCCCGTCATCTTTTCGTGGCTGAACTGGCTGAAGTGTTAATGGATTTTTCTGGTTCCTCATGGAACCGCGGCTGGAGTTCAGGCGAGGCTTTGTCAAGGGTAGCGTCTGCCGAGTTTCATCCACTCGGATATTACGCTACGGGATTTGGGCCATCGGTAAATGTGTGGCTGACAGAAGGAGACAGGAATGTTTTGGACTATGTGACAAAGAACAACCAAACTGATAAAGATCCGATCTCCTATGGTTGTGGAATCGTATTCATTAACTATTTGAGGTATCAACGAGGATATTCATTCCCGCAGATCGTTCAAGCCGGAGGAGCTACTCTCGCGGACACGTATGCCAACCTTACACGCGAACCAGCGTCTAATGCGTTTCCTCCTTTTGAAAGTCTTTTAGAGGCACATATCGCGTCCACGGTGACTTTTTCGACAGATTCCGATAATATTTTTCCACTTTTTGATTCCCCCTATATTACCTTGGTGCCACCCTCGCATTCGTCAGTGCCTCCCAGCAATTCGTTTGCGCCTGCCAGTGACCGGCTTCGCCAAGCGATTACCCTAAAGGCTGGCCCTTTGTGCCCGCCAAAGGATTATCACTACATCAGCCTTCGCTCGATTGATAAAGTCACTTTGACAGCGATCACCACCGGACTTGCCCAGGCATCTTTTGTGTGGACGCTTGGTGGGTCAACAATAAAGCCTCCTTTTTCTGGTTCTGCCAAGATTAGTCTCGACATTACACATCCAAATCCCGGCCCCGCAACCCACATTCCCACACAAATTGACGTTGTTTGTAATGCCACGGTTGATGGAAATAGGAAAAGCACATTGCAATTTTGGAATGGGAACGAGTTTCCAGGTAACGGAGTTGTTGATGTCAGCGTGCTGGCAACAGAGACTGGACTCAGTGTTAGTGCGTCGAAGAACGAGACAGTTGATTTCAATACACGTGACTTCATTATGGAAGACCAGTGGAACGCTGACTTCCAAGCTTGCAATCGTCGGCTTCGGGACGCACAAAGTCACGCTGCGGCAATTCGCGAAGTACTCGCGACACATGGAAATACTCCTGACCCCCCACCGGAACAACTCAAAACACTTGCCAAGGGAATTGAAGACTACATTGCGGCTTTAAAGGAAGTTACGGCAGGGGCACCGGGGCTCGAACGTGCGGTTAGCTCTTCGCTCTTGCGTCAATTGCCATTCACTCCGTCTGCCGTTGAGCTGCCCGCTGTGGAAGGCGGCCTTCCTAGCAGAGTACTTCCTCCGACTCAGGTAATTCGCGAGGAGCAGTGAAACGATCTGCAGCACATAACTAATGTTTTTGCGAAGGGTGGAAACTCTCATCCACGCCCAAGATTGTAAGGTAACTCCAGAAACCTATAATCTGACGCGCTTTACAAGGTCTGATAACTTTTAAAATTTTCTCAACCTATTGACTCTGATTTTGCTTTCGCTTAATATACGCACTGGTTATCGTCGGGAGCGGCAGCGGCGAACCGTCGCGGACAGGCGGCAGAAAGAAGCCTGTTAGCGATTGAGGGTATCCCAGATGGAGGCGGGAAGCCCAAAAAGGCCTGCACCCACGCAATCGTCGCCGACCCACCGTTTGGGCCACAGATTGTGTAGAGACACCAAAAATCGGGTAACCGCCGTGATCGCGCGACACCTCACCCCAGCCGGGCAGAAGCGGCCCGAGCCGGGGGCCCCGGTATCGCCGTCATCGGAGAATCCAGCCCGAAGGTAACACCTTTTAAATCCTAAAAATTGGAAACAGCTGCTAGCTTCTAGCCGCTGGCTAATAGCTGCTGGCAAAGCTTCAGCTCTTGGCCTTTGGCTATTGGCTATGGCTAACAAAAGTCCGCAGGCGAGAGCGCTTGCGCTCTACGATCCCATCGCAGCCGAGGGCGGCTGCGGTCCACAAACATGTTTCTACGGAGATAAGGCGATGAGCAAAGAAGAGATTATGACGACGATCCAGGGATTGGCAAACAAGCTGGGGCGCGTGCCGACCCTGACGGAAGTGAAAACGATGACACAGGTGGGGAGGAGGGGCGTCCGGACGCATTTTACGACGTATACGAATGCGCTGATTGCGTGCGGAATGCTGGCAAACAAGAAACAGCGCCTTGGAATGGATTCACTGTTTGGAGACTGGGCGACGGTGGCGCGGCAGATGCAGAGGCTGCCCACGTCAACGGAATATGAAGAGAAGGGCGCGCACAGCGCAAAAGCAATTATTGCGCGCTGCGGAAGCTGGAAGCGGGTACCGCACATGATGCTGGGCTATGCGCAGGAGCGCGGCCTGGTAAAAGAGTGGCCGGACGTGATGGCCATGGCGCGGGCGGAAAAAGAACTTAGCTGGCCGGCCACGGAAAGCCTGTGGCCGGGCCACGAGGCCGCACGGTGGGACGTTTTTACGAATCGTCCGGTGTACGGGCCGCCGATGAACATGGGTCCGCTGGCGCATGCGCCAACGAACGAAATGGGAGTGGTGTTTCTGTTTGGCGCGATGGTACGCGACCTGGGCTACGTGGTGACGCTGCTGCAAGCGGAGTTTCCTGACTGCGAAGCACTACGCCAGGTGATGCGCGATAAATGGCAGCGGCTCAGAATTGAGTTTGAATTTGAGAGCCTCAACTTTGTGAAACACGGACATGACGTGAAAGGATGCGACATGATCGTGTGCTGGAAACATAATTGGCCGGAGTGTCCGCTGGAAGTGCTGGAGCTGAGCAAGCTGGTGGG
>JASLFF010000784.1 GCA_030150795.1 Terriglobales bacterium
CGAAGAACAAGCACGCGACGAAACATTTCCATCGCAGCAAGCATCCGCTCGTCCGCTCGATTGAGCCGGGTGAAGCGTGGATCTGGTGCTATGTGGATGAGCTTTCGCCGGGAGAGATTGCGGCCTGAGAGTTTTTGAAAAGCTCGTAGTCTCTCAACCTTCATCTATCTAACTATCTAACGCGGTTTTATAGATAGCGTGAACTTTAAAAAACAAGCACAAGGTCCCTCCGTCCTACTCGCGCGCTGGTAAAGCGCGCGCTCGCTTAACGGCCGTCGGGATGACGATTTTTGAAAAAGGACGATTTTTGGGAAGCGATGTTGCTACTCATCTGCCATTCAACCAAACAAAAAACCAATGTATCGCGCTTAACCACACTGCCAGCAGCATCAGGTTCATGCCAATCAACATGGCAATCACAATGAGCATGAGTCCGCCGGCAACGGTGAGCAGCGGCACAATGATCGCGTAAAGCAAAGTCATGAAGACAGTCAGCACCCAGCCGCCTGCTCTTACCGGCGCGATCATGTGCGAGCCCATCTTCTGCAAGCGCTTGGCGCGCTTTACCAGAGGCGGATGAAACGAAGCGAAGCTCTGCAGGCTAGACTGGCTGCGCTTCGGCTGGCTTTGCCGTCTGCCTTGCTGCGCCTGCTTAAGCCGTACGATGGCGGCCCCGTCTCCGTGGCTTGCCGCCTCGAGGTCGGCGAAATTTGGTAGCTCGCCAAGACCAACAGGCAATCTTTCGCCCATCATTGTGGCCATCGCCTGCAGGCGCGCTACTGCCCGCTGGTCTCCCGTGGCTGCGGCTTTTACGGTGGTGATTATTTCCTGGCGCACGCTGGGCCAGTCATTTTTTGCAAACCCTCCTGCAACCCCTGCTGTTATCGGGGACGCAATCCCTCCTGCAACCGGCGTGTCATAGAGATTCGCGGCGTCCTGTGCCGACATCGTGTGTGCCGTTGATGCCCAGGCCTGAATGGCTTTGGCCATCTGCTGCTGGCTCGGCTGCTGTCCGCGCAGGCCGCTGTCGCCCTTGGGATTCACCACAAAAAGATGCGTGGCCCAACCACCGCTATCGAAAGCAGTGTTGTCTTCACTCAGGCATTGCAGCGCGCGGGCCAGCGCGTCTGGATTGCGCGTAAGTTCCACCGAACTCGCGTCAGCCAGGTAGCGGCGCGTGCGCCACAGCATGGCCATGCACGGGCCCAACAGCACGTTCAGAAAGAACCACAGAGTGATGTTGATGGCCATGTTGGTGAACATCAGAGGAAAGAGCACGAAGCGATAGATCTTTTTCAGCAGGCCGGGATTGCCCTTGTTGAAATAGCTGCCGGTGTCATCACTATCGAGCGAGCCGGCCAGTGATTCCGCGATGGCTGCGGCATCAGCGGCTTTCTGCTCCGGAGTACCGCCGGTGAGCATGTACCGTACTACGCGCCAGACACGGCGGCGCGCGTCACCATCAAACGGAATGTTGACCAGGCTCAGCAGCAGGCCGCTGGTTTCAAAAACGCTCGTCACAGTGAACGCGATACCCAGGTCGCCGTTGCCGATGGAACCCACAAGGTGGGCCAGGATTGCCTGAAGCTGGTCGCGGTCAAGATCGTCGAGCAGGCGGCGTGAGATTACAATTCGCGCGTCATGCGCTGATGTGCCTACCGCAGCGGCGTTTGCGCCGACGGAATCGACCAGCATGATTTTTGGCGCGGGCAATCCGGCGGCGATGGCCATTTCCTGCGCTGTATCCGCAAGCTGAAGCTCTTTCAGGTCAGCCTGATTGGGCTCGCGGGCGTTCATGCTGGCCAGTGTGCCGCCTACGCCGCCATGCCGGAACAATGCCAGCATGGCAAACCACAACCCAAAGGCCACGACCATCCCGGGAAGCAGCACTAATAGAAGACCGGCGGTCAGTTCGCCGGGATCAAGCGTGCCCCTCTGGTTGATAACATAGTCGGCCACGCGCATGCCAAGCTTAGCCAGGTCATTGGCTTGCCGCCAGAACTCCGGCGGCAACGGCGAGAAATGGTTGACGATTTCCGCCACGATCAGCGTGCCGGCATAGAGCAGCGGCGTGAGCACAAGAGTGAGCGGAACACCCATGATGAATGCGGCAAACGTACACAGCGCGGACATGCGCCACGTGGCGCGGCGATTGCGCTTCTGGGCGGCGAAAAAAGTTTCTGGATTGACCGGGCCAAAGTTCCGTGCGCTTGTTGTAGCTTCCGTGGGGTCCATGAGGGCTTGAGATTAGCACCGCAACGGAGTGGCGGCAACTATCACGTTTCCCAGCAGAGAATGAGCGCTTCGCGATACAGTGTTAGAAGCACGTTTTGAGATACGGATTGGATTCATGCGGACTTTATTGTCAGTTATCTTATTGTCATCTCTGATCGCGACCGTTGCGGCGCAATCGCCTTCACCAACTCCACCACCATCTTCTACGCCGACGCCTGAAGACCGGCCGACGTTGAACCGTCCGGGATCGTCGAACACCGCGCCCACGCCCGCGGCTGCGCCGACGCCCTCTTCATCGCCTGCGGCTCAGCCGGCGCAGGCGGAACAGAATGGTGAACCGCCCAAGCCTTCCTATCCTGACCTGCTGCCGCGTTTTGACTATGACAGCCGTGCCGGACTTGAAATGCGTGAGACTGACGTGCATAAACGCGGCAATGTGCGGCTGATCGAACTCAACTATGCTGGCGCCAGCGGTGACCGCGTGCCGGCTTACCTGCTGATTCCTCCGGGCGGCGGTTCGTTTCCCGCCATCATCTGGGGACACTGGCTGATGAAAGGCTCGCCGCTCGCCAACAAAGATGAGTTCCTTGAAGAAGCCGTGGCGCTGGCCAAGTCCGGCGTGGTGTCATTGCTGATTGATGCGCCGCAGGTCCGCCACGAATGGGTTGAAGCCAACAACGACGCCGGCCCGCTGGAAACGGCAAAGCAGCAGAGTGAAGCCGCCGTGCACCAGGTCACTGATCTTCGCCGCGGCATCGATCTGCTCTACGGGCGCGCGGACGTTGATCGCAAGCGCATCGCTTACGTTGGACATAGCTGGGACGCGCATGTGGGCGCGATTCTGGCCGGAGTGGAAACCCGCATCAGCGCGTACGTGCTGATGGCCAGCGGCTATGCCGATGAAGAAGAGGCTTTCGCCAGCAAAGATCCGCAACGCATGGCGCAGATCAAGCAGGTGGGCGCGGACAACGTCCATGAATATTTTCGCGAGTATGCGTGGGACGATCCGGTTTATTTTCTCGGCCATACTGATCGTGAAAGCATCTTTCTGCAATTTGCCTCAGGCGATCCCATCAGCAAAGAGATGGCCCAGAAATATCTTGACCGCTTCAGCTCCAAAGATAAAAAGATGGAGTTTTACAATGCTCCGCATGCACTCAACGCCGCTGCTCGCCTTGACCGCGACCGCTGGCTGCAAAAACATCTGGGCATCAAGAAGATCGATGAAAAGGAGCTGGAAGAGATTGAGCAGTTGAAGTAGAGACGTTCTGGCTTGCGTTGTATCATAAAAAAATATGCCGTTTCCTATCAAAGTTTGTGCCGTGTGCGCTGAGGAGTTTGAGCTGAAGCCGGACAAGCCGGGCTTTGCCAACCGCTGTCCTGCGTGCAGCGAGCCCGATGGCGCGGAGCCTGAAAGCAAGAGCAGGATGGATGCCCTTGAGCGCAAGAATGCCAAGGACGCGAATGAAGCTCGCCGGGAGGCGATGCGCAATCTGCTATATCGCAAAGACAGTTAGAGCGGTTTTGGAGTTTACCGTAAACGCAGCTAGAAACTCTCAGGGGCTAAAGCCCGACAATCTATCGAAGAGTACCGCAGGCATGAATGCCTGCTCCACCCCGTTACGGTCTACATTCGCGCTGAAAATGCTATAGACCTCAGAAGACGCGAAGCGTGGGCGCACCATCTTGAAATAGAAGCAGCGCTTATTTTCGCAAGTGGCCTATGCCGCGTGGCTCTGCAGAAGATAAAACCCGTAGCACAGCACGAGGAATACGGCTTCGAGTCCGGCAAAGACCACGAAAAAGCTATTGTGTATCCGGAAAAGCAATCTGTTGTCAAAGCCCCATTCACTCGCAGGCGGACGCGCCTGCATGGCGCGATAAAGGCCGCGCGTCGTCACCACAAAGAAGTGCAGCAGCAGGCCATAAAAGCCGATCCAGAACACGACCCAGAAAAGCGGGCCAACGCTGGAGAACAGCTCGCCCATGCCATAGTCACTGCCGCTGAATGCGACAAATAAAAATCCCAGCAGCACCAGGTTCGGCCAGAGGCCTTCAGCGGTAATGAAGTAAAGATAATAGTCGGCCAGATTACGCGCATGGCGATTGCGAGGAAACTCTCTCTGCGCGCCCTGGCTGAACAAGCCCGCGGCCAGAAACAGCGCCAGCGAAAAAATAAGCGGGCTGCCAGAATTTACGATCGCCAGCGTGCTTTGCCGCGCGCGAAGATTATGCTCCCGCGACGACATATTTTTCTTGTACTGCTCTTCAGAGCTGCGCGACTCTTCCAGCGAATTATTCAACGCCGCAAGCGCCTGCTCGCGGCTGAGCGGCAACGCGGATATGTGCAGCTTAAAGCTTGAATTGGGAGAACCAGAAATTCTCCTGATCTCCGCCTGCGTGGCTGAAATGATTTCTTCCTGGCGCTTGATCTCTGTCTTTGAGCTTGCCTGCAACGCCGTGATTGCATCTTCCAGCTTGCCGGCATGGCGCGTCATTTGCCAGTTGAGGCCGGCGGCGATGAATGCAATCAGCACCAGGCCTTGCAGCGCAAACATGCCGGGAGAAATCCAGCCCGGTAATCCAGCAACGGCGGCATATGGCAGAAGCTCAGCGTTCTGATCAATAACATTCTTCTGGCGCAGCAATGGGACGGCCCCCGGCTGTTGCTGCCATTGCAGACGGAGCTGGTCCTGCGGCGTTAGCTGTACTTCGCTAACCTCGGCTGCGTCCTGGTACACCGATTCCATCGTACGTGCTTGTTTAGCACGGTTTTAAAATCGGGCACAAGCACCAACAGTGCATAGCCTGAATGGCACTCGCGGCAGAGACTTCCGTGAGACGTGATTCCAGCGGCTTTCTTCGCGATCACCGTCTCAGTTTCAATCCGCCATTTTATTTTTTCAGGGGCTAAAGCCCGGATTATTTTGAAGCACTTGCGGCACGACTGAAGTCGTGCCCTGACACTTGTCTTCATCAAGGACACTTTTTCCGCACCTCTTTAGCCAATCACAAACGCCCCTAGCGCCGCACAACCGTTATTGCCGTTGCAGCCGTTGCCACGCCCAAGGGCGAGCCCTTGACTGCCTGCAGCGCGCCATTCGATGCGATATTAAAAGCCGCGATATCGTGGCTTCCCTGCTCGGTCACATACAAGAAAGAAGTCTCCGGATCCACGGCAACGGCGGAAGGGCCAACGCCTCCGGTGGGGAAAGGAGATCCGGTCAACGCGCCCAGAGCGCCGGAACCAGCATCAATGGCATAGGCAGAAACATTGTTTGACGCGCTGTTGGCGGCATACAAGAGCGCTCCCTGCGGATCAATGCCCAGCCCAATGGGCGCAGCGCCCGCGGCAAATGGAGAACCGTTGATTGGAGTAAGCCCGCCACCGGTTTGAATTGCAAATCCCGCAACCGCATTGTGGGCAGGATCCGTCACATAGAGGAAACGCCCGGAGTGTTCCACCGCGATTGAAGTGGGTGTTGCGCCTGCGCCCACTGAGGTGGGTAGTCCGGCTTGCGCCAGCTGTCCATTCCCGCTGATATTAAACACTGCTATGGTGCCTTCAGCGCCATTGGCCACAAACAGAAAGTTGCCCGTGGGAGAAATTGCTATAGACGAAGGATGCGATGCCGGCACAATTGGAAATGGCGAACCGGAAAGCACACCCAGACTCCCCGTGCCAGGATCAACCGTGTAGGCCGTAACGTTGCCGGCCGTCTGGTTGGCCGTAAACAGGAACGGAGCCGTGGGCGACATCACCAGTGAAACGGGTCCTTTGTCGGTGGCAAAAATATTGGGAGGATTCGTAGGGTTAACAATACTGATGCTCGTGGGCACGGAAAGATTGCCGTTGCTCGCGTTAATGTCCAGCAAGGTCACATCACTGCCGGCAAAATCGCTTATATAAAGGAAGTCGCCGGAAGTGTGCGGCTCCAGCCCTGACGGATTGGATCCGACGGGAAAATTCGGCGTCCCCAGAGGCACAAGCGTTCCATCGGATTGCACGCGGAACTGAAAAGCCTCATTGGTTCCCTGCCCTGTTACATACACAAATTCGTTGTGTCCGCTGGCGCATCCGTTCAAAAAAACGGCCACGCACACCGCTAGAAACGCTATTACACCGTAAAAGGCCTTCGACTTCCGTGCCCTCATTGAATCTCCTAAGCCTGCAATTGAAAGAAAGTAAAGGATACATGAAATTACGCCAGCAATCAGCAATCAGCCGTCAGCACGCAGCCGGACGGAGTTCACCCCACCTTCTGAGAAGAACGCCGAGAGGGCCGTTTCATGCAGGATATGTTTCAGGCCGCTCAGCTCAGTTCGAATGAGACGGTGACCGAGGCAAAAAACCAAGATCTTCAACCACAAGGTCGAAAAACCAATTTTCATGAGCTTGCGCGGGCCGAAGGCCCTGGATGACAAAGGACACGAAGGAACACAGAGGAAGTAGCAGAGACCGGAAAAGCAAAACTTACCACGGAGGGAGGAGATCGGGTGATCCGGTGATCGGAAAACAAAACCTACCCCGGAGCACTGAGACACGGAGAACAGCCATGCGGCTGGCATCCATCATGCTGAATCTGCCGAACGCCGCCACCGTATCAGCAGCATGATTGCGACTGCCCCATTCATCAGAACAAGTGTTGCAGGATAGAGCCAGGTCGCCAATGAATAGGATTGCAGCGCAAAAAGCGATGGAACGTATTTCGCACTGTTCAGCGCAAATGAACTGACGCTGTCCTTTCGGGGCTGCATCCAGCCTTTCTTGATTGTCGATCCGTATCCTAAAACGTCAGTAGCAGTTGCCAGAATGGCGGATTGTGTTGGATTTTTTGAAAGCAGGTAGTAGGCGAACACTATCAGCCCTGCAGCCAAACAAAACCAATCGAAGAACGAAAAATGCCATTTGTCTTTGAAAAAACTAATGGCGCCGATCAGAAAACAAATGAGCGCCGTAAAGCCGACTACCCAACTTCCGGCCCCTGCTCCTTGTGAAATCTGCACCAGGTAAACCACTCCCGTAACAAATCCCCACAAAAACCAGGAAAACGGATGCGGACGAACACCATCCTCCCTAGTGGTCTGCCAGATGTAAATCGTAAAAGCAAGGACCATCAGGAGAACGGACAACACGCCCATGAGGAATTTAAAGGTCATTTGTTACCGATTGGCTAACGGATTCTAATAGGGACCTGACGGCAAACTGATAGCGGGCAAACCTTACCGCTGATTGAACTGATTT
>JASLFF010000787.1 GCA_030150795.1 Terriglobales bacterium
ACGGTGTCAAAAGAATTGTCCGGCCCGCCGTTTTCCGCAAACAGTCCGTCCTGCTGAATGCCGTAAGGGTTCGAATAAAAATAATAGGCGTGGCGCTGGTCATGAAAAGTGTCCAGCCAAAGGCCGACCTGGTCGTCATCGTCAATGAGTTCGCGACGCAGCATGCGCGCGCGAATTTTCTTTGGCTCCTTATCAAAGCAAAGGAACACAGCATAAAGATTTTTGCCCGTATAGCCCAGATAGGCTTGAGTGGGCTGGCTCACGGGCTCGCCGTCGCGCGGTTCCTGCTGGATGAACCTATCGATCTTCAACATCTTGTGGGCCAGCCCCGTAGCCGGTTCCATGCCTTCAAAGTCGTCAAGCTTGGGAGCGGACGGCAGGCGCGGGATAGTGAGGGAGCTGATCTCTGCCTTCAGGTTCGGCGCAGGCAGGCTGGGACCTTTGTGTTGGGCGCAGAGTAGCGATGCAGACAGAATAATCATCCCGATTATTGTGGTGATATTCCTGAAGTATCGCCGTTTTGCCACGTTAATCTGTACCTGGGATATGGTTAAAGGTTCCGAGTTTTAGACTTGCAACGATGAGAAAGGTTTAACCTGCCCGATTCTTCGCCTCAAATTACTCTGCACTTCCGCGTTCAGGATTTTGTCTTTTCGCCGATCAGTGTTATCTGTGTTATCAGTGGTGAGATTTTTAATGCCCACAATCAAAACAGTTCCGGCTGGCGGCCATACTTGATGCCAAAGTGATCGTAAGCCATGCGCGTAGCCACGCGCCCGCGCGGAGTGCGATCGAGAAATCCTATCTGAATCAAAAACGGTTCGTAGATTTCTTCCAGCGCGTCCTGTTCTTCCGCCAGCGCCGCGGCCAGCGTGCTCAAACCGACCGGCCCGCCGTTGTATTTCTGAATAATCGTCAGCAGCAGGCGGCGGTCCACTTCGTCGAAACCATGCTTATCCACTTCCAGCATTTCCAGCGCGGCCTGCGCCGTCGTTTTGTCAATTCGTCCCTGCCCGCGCACCTGGGCAAAATCGCGCACACGCCGCAGAAGACGGTTAGCGATGCGTGGTGTTCCGCGTGCACGGCCCGCCAATTCAGCGGCGCCTTCAGAATCAATTGACACGCCAAGAATCTCCGCGGAACGCTCCACAATGTACTTCAGCTCTTCATCGGTATAGAACTCCAGCCGCAACAAAATGCCAAAACGCGACCGCAGCGGAGATGACAGCATGCCCGCGCGCGTGGTGGCCGCGACAAAAGTAAATGGACTCACATCAATGGTGTGCGTGCGGGCCGAAGGTCCCTGCCCAATAATAATGTCGAGCTTGTAGTCTTCCAGCGCCGAATAAAGAATTTCCTCCAGCGCAGGCTGCAGGCGGTGGACTTCATCCAGAAACAGGACTTGCCGTTCCCGCAGGTTAGTAAGGATGGCGGTGAGATCGCCCTTGATCTGTATGGCCGGCCCCGCGCTCTGCTGATACGCCACACCCATCTCATTGGCGATGATCGTCGCCAGCGTTGTCTTACCCAGCCCCGGCGGACCATATAAAAGAACGTGGTCCAGCGCTTCACCGCGTGACTTGGCCGCTTCCACGGCGACCGCCAGATTTTCTTTTACTTTCTTCTGCCCAATGAATTCACGCAGGTAGCGCGGACGCAGCTTGAGTTCGTAAGACGCATCATCTTCTGCCTGCACCGCGGAGACCAGACGGTCTTTGTCTTTATCAATCGGTTTGTGCTCTGAAGCGGACACTATTGGCGATGGTAAAGCGAATTGGAGGAAAAAACCAGAAGCAGTTTGAAAGATACGTGGAAATCTTCGATCTGAACGGCGATTCGTGGTGTCGGTGCATTTGAAAGAAGGCGGAAAAATTAAATTTCCTGAACATTAACTCCTGAGTCTAAGAACGTCATCCCGAAGGGCGTAAGCGAGTCCCGCGCAGTCTTCAGCGGGCGAGTAGCCCTGAGGGACCTTATGTTTTTGCTGAAGTCCATGGGAAAACCCGTCCTTCAGCATCGTTGGGGGATACCAATCTGCGCCAGTCTTGATTTCTTTCTCGCGCGCTACCGGCCTCCAAATTGTGAATTACTCAACGTAGACCAACAAAAGGTCCTTCCGGCATACTCGCACGCTGAAGAAAAAGCGTGCTCGCTTAACGGCCGTCAGGATGACGTAAGGAAGAAATAAGGACCCGGAGTGGCGTCCAGGTCCCTTTGGACGAAGTTACGCGAACATCGAGGACTTATTGTGTGGCCGAGCATGAAGGCGCTGGGAAAGTGGTCAACGCCTGCACGCCTGCTCCTGCTTGTCCGGTTGAAAATGGACGCCCCGGCACTGGCCGCAACGTTCCATCAGTCATGATCATCCAGCCGTCCACCTGCGCCCGGGTGAAGAGTGATGTGTACACAAACTTGCCGCTTCGTGTGGTGGCAATTGATCCAACCCAGTCAGTGGCGGCAAATGGCGATCCCGGCACGGGCTGGAGCGACCCATCCTGCCCTACTGCGAGAGATGAAACCTCGGCATTGAATACATCGCTGGTCAGCAGGTCCTGATTGCTGGGCGTAAGTGTGAGTGCATTGATGGTGCTGGTGCCTCCGCTGGGGAACGGCGATCCGGGGACGGGAGTCAGATTGCCGTCGGACGCCATATCGAACGCATCGATCAAGTTTGATCCCGCGCTGGAAACGAATACCCGGTTGTTAGCGCAAGTGCTATCCATCGCTACGGCTGGGCCATTGGTGAGAAATGGCGAGCCAAAGACAGGAGTCAGCGTGCCGTTGGCATCAATTGAGTACACCCCCAGAGCATCCAACGATCTCAAGCCCACCAGGAGAAAGCTTCCGTTGGCTGTAACTTTCAAGCCTTCAGGCTCGGCGCTGGTATCGAATGGCGAACCGGCCGCTTCTGTGATCGCGCCGTTGGTTCCGATATTAAAAGTGCGGATCAATGTTGAACTCTCGTCGACCTGAAAAAGAAAGCGTCCATTCGGACTGGAGGTCAGTGACATGGTTGAGCCTGAAGTCCCCGTGCCGACATGGAATGGAGATCCAGGCGCCGGCGCAAGCGTTCCTGTCTTGGGGTTAATGGCAAATGCACTGATGGTGCTGCTGCCATTGTTGGCCACGTAAAGAAAACTTGCTGTGCCTTGCGTTGCGGTAGTGATGTTTTCCGCGTTTACGTCGCCCCCGCCGCCATTGCCGCCGGTAAGAAATGGCGATCCGGGAATCAAGGTAAGCGCACCATTGCTGGGGCTTACCTTAAAGACAGAGACCGTGTTGGGAGAAAAATTGTCGTTGGTATAAACAAAGTTGTTTTGCGCAAATGCCGTGATGGCGGACAAAAAGAGAGCACAAACGAAGTAGGCTTTCTTCATAAGCACACATACCCTTATGGTTTTAGATTCCAGGGGAGAGTCACTGGAATAAGAGCATGCCAAGTGCCAAAGCCAGCAGAGACACTCCTTGTCCGCCGCTGGTTTGGGCATGGAAATCCTGAGCAGCTCAATGCCACATGTG
>JASLFF010000788.1 GCA_030150795.1 Terriglobales bacterium
AATGGCCGGCTGGGCGTAAGCGCCGCCACAACGCATTTGATCATGTCGGATGGAAATGGCGTCCCTCCGATTGTCAGCAATAACGGGCTTGGTGGAGTTCAGCTTTTCAACTCGTCGCAAGGGGACTTTACCGACTTGCAAATTAACAACAATGGCGGCGGTAACTTTGGGCTTCTGGCACTCACCAATACTGCCGTGGTGATGCAAGGTGGCTCGATCAATGGCAACACTGGAATAGCAGTCACCTGCAGTTCAACCAGCCACTGCGAATTCTCTCAGACCCAGATCAGCAGCAACACCGGCGGCGGAATTAGAACGTCTGCGCACTCCGAGCTTGAGTTGGATGGCGCCGTCCAGATCTCCGGCAATAACGGCGCGGGCATCCTGGTGGACCAGCACTCAGCATTCACCAGCAACGGCGGCAACACGATTTCCAACAATGCCGGCGACGCACTTATCGTGAACGCGCTGTCGACGCTTAACCTTGTTGCTCCAGATACCATCACAGCCACGGGCGCCAATCTTGCCTTGAACTGCAACAACGGCTCCATGGTCACGGGCGACATCAGCACCATCAAGAACAAAAAGTGCGGCACTCAATTTCAGGCCGTCCCGATCCACTGATTTTCACCCGCAAAAGCAAATGGGTCGCCGGAAAGGCGGCCCATTTCAACTTACTGCGCTGGAAGATAAAAGCAGCGCGGGCTATTTTAGGGTTCGACCCGATGATGACCAGGAAAGCCCAGCTATTCTGCCTGCTTCATGCGCTAATATCAGGTTTTCAAGTGTTTCTGCCCGGCTACGCTGATCTCGCAATCTTTTGCACATGCCACCTGTGAAAAGTTTTCCTCATTTCTCCGGTATTTTTTTGAAACATTTTTTCAATTCAGCGCACTACGTGCTTGGCAGTACGATTTTGCCAAGGTAAAGTGTTCTCCCCCTGATTTTTTTTCAACTACAACTCAATAAGTGAGAGGGAAAAGGTTATGACTATCCGTTCTTCCGGGCCCAAACTCTTGTTTATCTGTCTACTGGCTGTTCTTCTGCCGGCGAGCCGGGCATTTGCCGCCGACGCCATAGTGGATTGCAGCGGCGCCACGCCGGGGGCTTTCACAACCATCACCGCAGCCCTGGCATCGCTACCCACCGCCGGACCAAACAGCATCTCGGTCACCGGCACCTGCCAGGAAAATGTGGTGATGTTTGGCAGGACCGACTTGATTATTTTCGGCAATCCAACGGCCACAGTCGTACCGGGAAATGCTAATGGACACCTGCTGTCAATCAATGCCTCCCAGAGGGTAGGCATTCAGAACCTTACTTTCGATGGCGGCCGTGGAGCGATTGTCAATGATAATTCCCGGGTCGACTTCACCAGCTTTACTATTCAAAATAGTCTGGGCATCGGCCTCACCAGCATCGATTCACTGGTGCACATTGCCGATAGCACAATCAAGGCAAGCACTCGCTCCGGCATCAGCGTGGGCGGCGGAACATTTTATATAGACAGTGACGTCACCGGCACCACGGTATCGAACAATGGGCGGATTGGGATCGCCGTCCTTACGGGCCACCTGATTCTTAACGGTGGCGACGGCGTTACTCCGGGAACGGAAAACGTGATCAGCAACAATGGCACGTCTGGCGTGGAGGTTGCCAATAGTGCTGAAGCCGACATCAACGGCGATAACCGCATCATCGGCAACCAGGGCTCTTTCGGCCTGGTAGTCATCCACACCAGCACTGTCCTGATGTCGGATGGGACGATCTCATCGAATGCCGGAATCGGCGTCCACTGCGGCGAAACCAGCCATTGCGAATGGTCGGGCGCAACCAAGATCGACAGCAATGGCAAAGGAGGAATTGAGATTACCGACCACTCTGACGCTTACCTGGATGGAGGGATCGACATCTCCGGCAACACAGGCGCTGGAGTTCTGGTTGATCTGAGTTCCCTGCTGAACAGCCTGGGCGGCAACACCATTGACAACAACACTGATGACGGCATTGTCCTAAATACTATGTCCCTCCTCAAGTTCGCCGCCAATGACACGATTACAGGAAACGGCAAGCTAGCGCTGGAGTGCAACAATAACTCAATGGTTTCCGGCGACATCAGCACCTATAAACCGAAGAAGTGCGGTGCGGCTTTCCAGGCAACCCCGATCAACTAAGCTGAAGAGGATGAACAAAAGGGCCGCTCCGAGGCGGCCCTTTTTCATTAACTAAAAACAAAATCCTGAAACACGGAGATGGCATGAATAAGGTGTAAGTTCTGAGGCGGTATGCTCCAGGGGTGAGAATCTGGGGCAGACAGGTTGCAGGCTGTGCTCGTGCAGTGAGGCGGTACGACCTCGACACGGAGATTAGTCAGACCTGCGGATCGAAGCGTCACCGTAAGGCCGGTATGAGCTTGAATGGGAGTGTGGTGATCGCCTAAGAGCTGCGTCTACTCCAGAACCAACCAAGAGGAGAGATGAGAATGAAACGTTATCTGGGAGTAGATTTGCATCGCACACAGTTTGTAGTATGCACTCGGTGGGAAAACGGAGAGCAAGAGATACGGCAATGGCGGATCGGCGAGCTGCCCAAGTTCGTGGAACAGTTGTGCACCGAGGACCAGATTGCAGTGGAAGCCATGGGTACGACGGCGCGCTTCTACGATGCGGTGGCGGGACGAGTGGCGCGGGTGGTGGTGGTGAATCCGCATCAGTTCAAGGTGATCAGCGAGTCGGTAAAGAAGACGGACCGCAAGGATGCCGCCGCGCTGGCGCTGTATCTGGAGAAGGACTTGTTGCCGGAGGTAAGAATGAAGCCGAAGCAGAATCGGGAGTTGATGCATCTGGCGGAGACACGCGACCTGCTGGTGAAACAACGCTCGGCCTTGAAGGGCAAGATCAACAACCTGCTGGCGATGCAGGGGATCGAGTTGAAGCGGGAAGCCTTGTCGAGCAAGATTGCGCTGGCGCGGGTGCTGGCACTACCGGTCAGCGGGATGGTGCAGTTGGAGTTGCGGATTCTGGTGGAGCAGATCCGGGCACTATCAGAGAGCATTGGGGAATTGGACGAGCGGTTGGAAGAAGAAGGCCAACAGCTGCCCGGATACGAGAACCTGACCAGCATCAAAGGCATCGGTTCGCTCAGCGCGACTGTCCTGCTGACGGTGATTGGCAAGATCAGCGACTTCGCGGATGAAAACAAGCTGGCGGCGTATCTGGGCCTGGTGCCACGAATAGCCAATTCCAATGAAAGTGAACACAGCGGCCGCATCACCAAACAAGGCAATAAGCTGGCCCGCACGGCGCTGGTGCAGTGTGGTTTGGTGGCGAAGCGGTATAGCCCTTATCTGAACCGGTTCTACGACCGGATCAAACAACGCCGAGGAGGAGGAAAGGCCAAAATCGCTCTAGCAAGGAAACTGGTCAAGATCGTTTATGACACTTTGAAAAACCAGTGGGTCTTCGAAGACTTTCCCAGCTTTACCCTGGCTGCCTAAAAACCGGCCAAA
>JASLFF010000082.1 GCA_030150795.1 Terriglobales bacterium
CGGAAGCGAAAGACCGGATTGCGCATGCCAGAATTTCCAAGGGAGCAGCGGTTCTGATGGCCTCAGACAATATGGCAGGCATGCCCTTCCACCAGGGCGACAACTTCTTTGTTTCCATCCAATGTGAAAACGCTCAGGAGACAGACAGGCTTTTTTCCGCTCTTAGTGAGAAAGGAAAGGTCAACATGCCTCCGCAAGAGACAGCCTGGGCTGCGCGTTTCTCCATGTTCACTGACCAGTTCGGGATCAACTGGATGCTGAATCTCGATAAGGCTGCCCAGAAATAATGAAATGACCAGAGGGAATCGCGCCCTTGGGGCGCGGTCTCCACTCTAGGAAGAGCGAGGTGCTCTGAAAAAATCCAAGTTTTATAAACTACGGCAAAGATCAGTCAACACCTTATGATTTTCCGTAATGGTACAGCTTGAATAGCGGGGTGAGTCAAAATGACTGGTTCTCATAACAGATCGTCATCCCGAGCTCCCGTCAATGAGGGCGCGCCGTCTTCAGCGCCCGAATAGGGGCGAGGGACCTTGTGTCTTCGCAAGGTAAACAAAAGGTCTCTCAGGGCTACTCGCCCGCTGATGAAAACGCGGGGCTCGCTTTACGCCCTTCGAGATGACGCTTGTAAGTGATTTGAATAAAACGGAAAAATTCAAACAGTACCACTACCTAATTTTCCGTGGTGGCATCGCCAGTGATAGCCGGGTCATGTTTTGACTTGTCCTGGTCCATGCGGCGAAGACGAGAGAGTCATTACTTCATGGTCTCGCGTCTGCGGAACAGGCACCTTCTCTGTTAAAATCCATAGGTAAGCGAAACTTTTCCCGTCCCATATTTCCCAGGATTATTTTAAGTCTGCGAAACAGTTACGGGCGAGGAGTGTGCATTTCTAGTGAAGCGCGGCAGGACAGCAGTGATTGTCGGAGCCCAGTGGGGCGACGAAGGCAAAGGCAAGATAGTCGACGTACTCTCGCACAATTTTTCCGTGGTTGCCCGTTATGCCGGAGGGCATAACGCCGGGCACACCGTCATTATCAAGGGCAAAAAGTTTGTGCTTCAGCTCGTTCCCTGCGGCGTGCTGCGCAAAGGCTGCCGCTCCGTCATCGGCAACGGCGTGGTGCTTGACCCGCTGGCATTTCTGAAAGAAGTAAAGATGCTGCGTGAAGCCGGCGTGCAGGTGGATGGAAACCTTTTTGTCTCCAATCGTGCCCACGTGATTCTGCCTTACCATCGCATGATTGAGATGGGCGCGGAGAACGCGCCCGGACGCGTGAAGATCGGCACTACGTCTCGCGGCATTGGCCCCGCGTATGAAGACAAGATGGGACGCCGCGGCCTGCGCGTGGCTGATCTGCTTGACTCCAAGCTGCTCAAATCAACGATTGAGAATGCCTGCCGCGAAAAAAATATGATTGCGCACGCGCTTTTCAACTCCGAGCCGCTTGATGCCGACAGCATGTACGCCGAATACGCTGAGGCCGCCAAACAGATTGCGCCGTTCGTGGCCGATACGGCTGTGCTGCTGAACCAGGCCCTGGCGGAAGGTGGCTCTGTGATGTTTGAAGGCGCGCAGGCGACAATGCTTGATATCGACCACGGAACGTATCCGTTTGTTACGTCATCAAGCTGCACCGCAGGCGGCGCAGCCACCGGGACCGGCGTTCCGCCGAACGCAATTCAAAATGTAATCGGCGTAACCAAGGCATATTGCACCCGCGTGGGCGGCGGCCCGTTCCCAAGTGAAGTTGAAGGCCCGGTCGCAGACCAGCTCCGTGCGCGCGGCAACGAATACGGCGCTGTCACTGGACGTCCCCGGCGCTGCGGCTGGATCGACCTGCCGCTTCTCCGCTACGCGCAAATGATCAACGGCGTGAACTGGTGGGTGGTAACCAAGCTCGACGTGCTGGATGTGCTCGACGAAGTACCAGTCTGCGTTGGCTACAAAGTCAAAGGCAAGAAAGTTGACTCCATCCCGGCGCTGGCCACCGGCTTTGAACAGGTGCAACCCATCTATGAAAAGATGCCGGGCTGGAAGAAATCCACCGAGGGCGCGGCGAACTTTGACGATCTCCCAAAGAAGGCGCAGGAATACCTGCGCTTTATTGAGCGCGAGAGCGGAGCAAAGATCGGCATGGTCTCCACCGGCCCGGAACGCGACCAGACCATGCTGCTGCCGGAGTTTGAAGCGGAAATCATTAGTCCGGTGGAGAAAGCTGCTCCGGTAAAAGGCGCAAAAGCGAAATAATGGAGCTAAATTTTAAATAGTTAAGAGGAGACGCCATGACGATTCCGGCCCCTCCCTTCGTCGAATGCGATCAAGTCCATCCGGTGTTGGTGGTTAGCGACATCCCCGCCGCCATCGACTTTTACACCAAAAAGCTAGGTTTCAAACTGGCGTTCACATGGGGCGGTGATCCGCCGACTTACGCGGGCGTGAACCTGGGCAAGGTGCAGATGTTCCTGCAGAAAGGAACGCCCTCTCCCAAAGGATGCTCCGTGTCCTTTCTCGTCGCCGACGCGGGCCAGCTCTGCGAATTTCATCGGGCCAATGGCGTGGAAGTCACGGCGGAAATCGCAGACAGAGAATACGGGAATCAGAGACTACGGCGTGCGCGACCTGAATGGATACCATCTCTCATTTGGGCACCACCTGTTCAACACTGGGCCGCCGATCAAGATTGAAAGGGTAGACGTGCCGGTGCGATTGGAGAAACGCCTTGCCGCTCTGCTGCAGGACCTGGCAAAGCACAAGCGCATGAGCGTAACCAGTTGTCTGGAGGAGATGTTGTTGCATACGAATGACGGCGTTGGGCCGCATACGGAAACGACCCTCCGCTACATTCAGGAACTAAAGAAGGAACACGGCATTGATTATGACAGCCATGCCAGCTACCGGTTCGTGGAAGGATGAGCTGCGGCGCAACGTAAGGGTCTTGAGTTGACAGAATCTGTCCTGTGA
>JASLFF010000107.1 GCA_030150795.1 Terriglobales bacterium
CTACCCTTTCCCTCAGCCCAATTTGCCTTGGACAAATCGGACGCTATCGGATCGAGCCGGAATCCCAATTCTGTTCCACCACGTGTGTTGGTGAATTTGATGTGGACATACTGTCTGTCCACGCAGTCTTTGAAATAAGAAAGGCGCTTCTCAGGCCGTACGCTTACCTCGACGGCGTGGTCTCCCTCAGATAACATCTTTACAAGACTGTTCATAAAAACAGTATTCTCCTTTCTGCTGTTGTTGCTGCAGCAGTTATTTCATTTAAAAGGGTTTGCAAAAGAGGCGCTTCTTAAGTTGCGGCCTGGGCAGCCATGCCTGGTTGCGCTACGCTCTCTTCGGCATCGAAGGATGGGACTGTGAACTCGAGGTCCTCCACGCAGAATCGGGTCCACTCTGGTGTAATGGCATCAAAGATGATGTTCTCATCCAGGAAAATTCCGTCTGTCACTACAAAGTTTTCCTGCAGAAACAGAGGGTCGTCGTCCTTCAAAGTGCGCTCGGCAACCTGTCCCTCCTTGTCACCGTCCTGAATGACCTTACGCAGGTTTTCCAACTTCTCAGTCCATGCGGGGTATTTGCGAAAGTCCTTAACCAAATATGCCTTGCAGTACTTGCCCATTGTTGCCATTCTCAATTCTCCTATCGTTGGATTGATACACTCATATGAAGCGATCATTCGCCTGCTGCAATAGCATTGTCCCTAACCTAGCGATTGCAGCTCTTCTACGGTTTTTCCCGGTGTGGCTACATCAGGCCGAACAATCCGTCAGAGCTTCCGGATGCCACGGACTTCTGCGATGGATGCAAGACTCAACAATTGCAGAGAGATGTATGGAAAGTCCACGGCGGTGGAAGCTTCTATCACTTTGATGTTGTCACTGAACCCTTATTGACAAGCGGCGAGCGCATGAGGAGTTGCTGGAATATGTGGTCTCCGCATCCTTCGAACCGGTCGCATACTTGATTGCCCACATATGCAAGATCGCGAATACCTTCCTCTCCTGTGTAAAAGGCTTCGGCGACAATCGCCCGCAAGATGGCAAAAAAACGGATACCCGGAAGCAACGCGGGAGTCGCTTGGCGACGACTTGCAATCAAGTCAAGCATTTCCTGTTGCTGGTCAAGCGTAGCCTCCACAAATGTCTTGCCAGTTCTACTCAGCATCTGGTGGTTCAGCCAACATAGTCCCCCACGAATGATCACATCCGCAGCTTCAGTAACAAAAGGCAGCCTGGGGCGCAATGACATCATGAGATCAATGAATTCCAGGGTGGCTTGTTCTCCCGCGCCACCAGACCTTTCGTCGGGCGGTATGATCCAGTTGCATAGTGATTGAATTGTCTTGATCTCATGCGCAGTACAGAATGCTGCCGGCTTTTGATTATGTGCGCTATTGGTTGCTTCTGCGGATGCCTCTTCTACCTTACTGTACATGGTTGCCTCTCGCATGTTGGATAAGATGCTCCATGGATCGCCACGCCAGCGCCATGATCGTAAGGGTGGGATTCTTTTCTGGATGGGAGCTAAACACCGAACCGTCAGCGACAAACAGGTTCGAGACATCATGGGCCTGACCATACCGATTCAGAACTGAGGTCGCCGGGTCGTTACCCATGCACAGAGTACCGAGTTCATGAAATGCCGAACCTGGATCTCCCATTTCCATGGCTGCTGTGGTTTCGCCTGGCAGGATCTCGCCCCCCAAGACTGATGCTATCTCTGTGAGAGTGTGCCGCATGTGTTCCGCCATGCATAGCTCAGGTTCACCCCACTTCCAATAGAACCGCAAGACCGGGATCCCCCAGCGGTCGATCCGGCTGGGATCGATTTCACAGTAGCAATGCTTGTTGGGAATCATTTCGCCTCGTCCGGCCAGGTAGATTAACGAGCCATATCGTTGGCGCAGCTTTCGCTTGAAATTTATCCCATAGCCGTCAAGTTCGATGGCCTGCCGCTGAAACATGCCCAGTTGAGGCATGGTAGGTCCACCGCCAAACTCGATGTGATAGCCTCGTGGAAACTTCAATTGCCGTTGGTGGTCTCTCAACCACCACGGGCAGAACATATGCGAGGCCCCAAGACCATCGTGATTATGCGCCTCCAGTCCTTCCATATAAGGCAAATGAACCGTTGCTGTCACCTTCACGGTGTCAGTGAGACGCCGGCCCACCAGGTTACTTGAGTTGGCCAGGCCAGTAGGGAACCTCGATGACTTCGAATTCAAAAGCAGCCGGGCTGATTCACACGCGCTGGCCGCTAGTACGACATTGTGACAC
The DNA here is from genome assembly GCA_030150795.1 of Terriglobales bacterium. The sequence goes on from JASLFF010000107.1 coordinate 2,280, forward strand.
GAGATCTCGTGTTCCTGTCCCGTGAGCTTATCTATGTATGAAACAGCTACGATGTTGGCTTCGTCGTCGACCACTAATTCGCGAGCCATGGCGTTGGTGAGCAATTGAATGCGCCTTTCCCTTACCAGCGGATGAAGAAGTACCTGGCTTGAAGAAAACGCTGCTCCATGAATACAGCCGCGATCACACTGGCCGCAATAGTGGCAGGCTCCACGCCCATTCAGGGCCTGTGTCAACACTGCAACTCGGGAAGGAATAGCTTGGATATCAAGATGCTCGCAGGCCTTCTGGATAAGGCGATCCACGCATCTGGGCGCCACTGGCGGAAGAAACTTCCCGTCCGGCACCGTGACTAAAGATTCCTGGCTGCCCGAAACTCCAATCAAGGACTCAACTTTTGCGTAGTATGGCGTTACGTCATCGTACGAAATTGGCCAATCATGGCCGTATCCGTCAATAGAATGACCGCAGAAGTCATAAGCCGCCATTCGTGGTGACAGGCGGCTAAATTGGTTTGTCCGCCCTCCCACGACCCGAGATCGATACCAACAGAAAGCAGGGCCGCCATCAGAAGACGTGGTGTACGGCTCATCATCACTCCATGCAAACAGTCCGGGTGCTGCGAGCCCGCCACGAATTCCTGGCAGCGGGAACCCACGGTAGGGAAGGTCATAGGGCCACCGGTGTTGCAGAAAATCAGCGGCAGGACTTAAGTCAAGTCCCGCTTCCAGCACGATGCAAGTCGCACCATGATCCGCAAGCACCTTGGCAGCCATTCCCCCGCCCGCTCCGGATCCTATGATGGCAACATCCCACACTGTTCTTGGCTTAATGATTTCCATCATTGACTCTCAAGTCTTTACGCGCGGAAGCTTTGGCGAATAACTGTCCCGCAAAAATCGGCGTCTCCCATGGCAGATCCTGAATATGTGTTCAAAAACTGTACGTGCGGCTGACTAGGACGAGGTCACCTACAGGCGGGGCCATAACATCCCTGGGCCGTGGAGTAAGTTCACGGCCGGAAAGGTTAGCGATCCCCGACGACTGATCGTAGACCCTTATCGTCGATGAGCTGGGCCCTTTCACTTTGACTTTTACTTCCACACCCTCCTCAGGCAGACGATAGACACGAATCCGTCTACGAGAAGTTGTCGCATCAGCTCTGTTGGTAGAAAGATCAACGGTTCTTCCCGGGAAATCCACTCCGAGCAGCTCTGTTCCAGGTTCAAACTCAAGCGTAATAGCATTTGCCTGCCGTGGAGAACGCAGCCGAAGACTTAGTGTGCGTATTCCTTCGCGAACATCCGCGGCAAGCAACTCTACCGTTGGCGCTGCCAGAGGGAACGGCTTAAGTTCTGTCCAAAACACTTCACTGCCAATGCCAGCTTGATAGCCGGGCAGTTTGCTTTTGTTTGGGTGCGGGCCCAGGAATAGGCTTGTCCAAGCATCGGATTTTTTGTTGGAAATCCAAAAGGCTCTGCCGTCGTCGACGTTCGCGCCGTAAACGATGGTGTTCGTACGGGGATGCTCAGGTCCAAAATGGCTCAATCCCGCTCCTATGAATACAAAGCCGAATCCTAGTAATCCGAATGTGGTGATCACGCGTCTCGGGGTGAGGCTTCCTCCGAGAAGCTGTGCGAGCAGCGGAATAAGCAACAAGCCTACTAATGAAATGATCAAACCAAGAATGACTGCCAGGACTGTCCCTAAGCCTAAAAATAGATAAATAAGATAAACCAGCGGGCAGAACAGCACGATCGCAGCAGCTACGCCAAGCCAAGCCGCCGCCTTCTTGCCAAATCTCTGCCTTGCCCCCGATGAAACCTGCCACCAAAAGCCAGCCGTTGCAAAAAGGAGAGGCCAAAGGAAGAGGTAACTCCCGCCTGGCAAAACTGCGGCAAGCACCAAGCCAAGGATGGCGAACCAAATCAAGCCGGCAGCAGCCATATTCAAAGCTCCCAGCCTGCGACAGGCAATACTTAACAGCCAGATTAAGAATGCAAATCCGAACGCCGCCAAACCACTAAAGAGCATGTTATTTGCCGTGGTGTCACCAATCGTGAGCCGTTCATGCAACACTTTATCCAATAGCAACCAACTCCCCACGAGCCCGATCGGCACACTTGCAAAGCACGCAATGGCTACAGCGACTCCCCGCAAAAGCGGCCCAAACCGAATTTCTTTTTGCTTGAGCGCCTTCACAACCACCAGGCCCAGCAGGAGAGTTGCTGATAGCTGGAATGAAATGGCCCATATGGCGGCATAATGGACCAGATAGACGCCGAACAGATCAAAGAAGACACTGTTGTGATTCTGCAATGAAATCTCCTTCAGATCCATGTTGCCAAAGTTTCGCGCAAGAGCCAGGGCATATTCTCCAGCCTGCTGCAAGCTCCGCTCATCAAGATTTTCCGCCGTATCTAAACGCGAATGATAAGATTCCCAGCGTCCGCCAGAAGCAAAATTCAGTCCTGCAATTCCGCTTCTTTTCAACACTGTGAAGTCCGTCGCATTCGGAAGCTTGCGATAGATACTGGCAAAAAGAGATGAAGCGTTGGGGTGAGGTGCAGTCTTCGCGAACTGTCCGATCAGATAGTTGTCAGGCTGGCTGGCTTCAAACATCAGTACCGGTCCGCGGTCGCCCCGATTGTCAAAATTCAAAACCACTCTCACGCTCTTGCTGAGAGGATCTTGCGCCACGAAAGACTCCGCACCCAGCAGCCCAACTTCCTCGCCATCCGTAAACAACACGACAATGTCATTCTTCGGCGCGGGGCCTGCTTGGAGTGCACGCACTGCCTCCATGATCGCGGCGACGCCCGCGCCATCGTCCGCTGCTCCTGGGGAACCAGCGACTGAGTCGTAGTGTGCGGCAAGAAGAACTGTTCCAGAGTTTGCGGTGCCATGTAAGCGGCCAACGATGTTCTGTACCAGCCCGGCGGTTACGCTTCCATCACTCTTCGAGAGCCCTATGCCGGAATGGATCTCAGTGCCTAGACCAAGATGCGAGAGTTCAGCCACTAGATAATCGCGGACTTTCTCGTCTTCAAGAGTGCCGAGCGGGTGTGGTTGCATTGCGATGAACTGCACATAGCGCATTGCTCTTGCCGCGGAGAATACCTGGGCATTTGCCTCTGCGGGCAGTGCTTGTGGTGGGCGAATCGTCGCAAGGCCTGCTGCCCCCAACGCGAGAAGGCAGATCCACCCGCCCAATGTCCGCAGAAAGTGCGAGTCGAGGAATCCCCGAACAATCGGAGTCATGGTTTCCGGTTGCAATGACACTGCCTTTGGCGCAGTACGCATGACGTGCTCCTCAAATCACTTGGTTGGATCTTCCGCCGGTTAGGACCGCAGGTGTGTCTGCTCTCTTGGTGGTATGAAGGTGGAATGGGGTTATTCGTGGCAGTTCGGTAGTAAATTAGCGTTGCATAGGCATTCACCCAGTACAAAACTTCTGCACTGCGTGCTGAAGTTCCAAGTGGCGCTCCTTCCAGCGGACTGCTAAGGATCTAAGCCAACGCCTATGCTCGAGCCACCTATCAGACAAGTGTTTCACACATGCCTCCAGAGATTCACAAGCTGGTCCCGCGCCTCTGGAAGCACGTGCAACGCAGGACGCCGGGTCCATTTCAGAAAGGGACAGGCCAAGTTCCTTCAATTCGTCTTCAGGTAGTTCTTCTAGTGATTTGAAGCCTTTTGAAATTGCCCGCGTAACTGCTCTCCCTACGGCGTTATGCGAGGCACGAAAACTCATTCCGTTCTCAAGCACCATTCGTGCCGCCACTGATGCGGCGGTTGTAAATCCTTCGGTCGCCCGAAGCAACATGCGCTCGGGGTTAGGCTTCGCATGAAACAGCACAAGACGCAGCAGAGTGCTCGCTTGGCTGATGTCCTTCAGAGACCTCCACAAGGGCGCCACAGACTCTGTCCCTACGGCAATAGAGTTGGTGAATGAGATATTGCGAATCGAACCCAAGGCAGCCGCAAATGCCCCAGCCGCTGATGCCGACCGCCCTTGGACATGTTCCAGAATGAAGGGGTTTCGTTTTTGAGGCATTGCAGAGCTGGATCCAACCATTTCATCCGGCAAAGACAAGAACTGGAATTCTGCGGTTAGCCACTGGAGGAGGTCCGTGGCTATACGGCTTAAGGTCGCGCCAAAAATGGCCATGGCTGCCAGCAGCCGGAGAACCAAGTCTCGAGACGCCACTGCATCTACTGAATTGGGGCTTGTACGAGCGAACCCCAGCAGCCTCGCGGTCCTGCTCGGGTTGATTGGTAATGAGGTGCCGGCCACTGCGCCGGCACCGAGCGGGCAAGTATCGATCTCGCTGGCAGCAGCAATCAAACCGTCAACGTCACGGGATATTGCCGAGGCAACGCCAGCGAGATAATGGCCGTAAGTAATCGGTTCCGCCGGCTGGCCATGCGTGTAGGCCGGCATGATCACGTGGCGGTATCGCTTAGCGCGTCGCAACAGTACAGCCTGCAAGCGTAGCGCTTCATTCATGAACTGGGAATACGGCTCACGCAATCGAAGCTTTAATGAGGTTGCGTTGAGGTCATTGCGCGACCGGCCAGTCTGAAGGATTCCGCCTATGTCGCTGCCTTCCGCCTCTATGAAATATCCCTCATACATGAGGAAGAGGCCCCTCAATGCTGGACGGCCTTTAAGATCAGCAAACTCTCTTTGCACCAAACGGCAGATGGCGCGCAAAAGCGTCCTCGCCACCTCGTGGTCTACGATTTGGCTTTCCGCCAGCATCAACACGTGTGCCATATCAATTTGGCTGATGTGCGGCAAGTCCGTCCTGATCTGCTCCTCGAGAACGCTCTCGAACAAAACACGTCTCGCTGCACCACTCAACGTCCTTGCAATTCGTCCCGTATGACCAGCCATTGACGTGCCCGCCCGCACAGTCGTATCCAATGCTGTTGAATGTCCTTCTCGACCGTTAGTTCCATTTTGGATCATTATGATCACGATGGGAGCGACGAATGCACACTTCGCGCAGGCTGCCGCCACAGTGAGTCCCATTCGCCTCAACTAATAACGCGAATCGATACCACGTCGCGAGGCTGAAAGTACATCAAAGCATTCGCGAACTTACAACTGTCCTTGTTCGAATAAAGTGGGTAACATCCCTGTACTTGCTGGTCAGGTCTAACACTGCGCTTAGCGGCGCAAATGCGTTGCGAATGATTCCTTTCCTTCTAGGAACAATATAGTTTTCCGGACCTTAGCGAGCCTCATATAAAGCTATTGCCAGCCATGTCTGGAAAATCGCTTCCAGTAATCTTGTCACCGTGGCGGCAGGGAAAAAATAAGCAGATCGGGACGGGGTTGGAACTTTCAATCCTGGATTTGGTTTGCGGTTATGCTCCAGTTCGCAGAGTCGCAGAAAGTATCCGTTCTTTTTTTACAAATCTTTTTTGATACAAATCAATGAGCGCAACGAAACAATGCAGCCAAAATTGCTCTCTTTTGACCCAACTCACGAGCTGAGCAACAATGCCATTCGATTTGGAGGGAGCTTCTTAGATATGAACACCGCAGAATCGTCGACGAATCTAATCGCCATGCCAGGTCTGGCCCCGCACCGGGATAATGTAACTTCCTTGTTTCAGCAACCGAGGCGCCTGCTCGATGTGGGCGATGTCGCGAAATGGCTCAGCGTAAGTAAGGGCTGGGTGCGGGACCACGCATCAGAGCGCCGACAACCGAAGTTGCAGGCCATCAAACTGGGTTCACGAAAAGGCAAAGGACTTTGGAAATTCCGCGAAGGGGACGTTCAACAATTTCTATGCGACCGCAATTTTAGATAAAACAGAGCCTCTAGCCGGGCTGCTGAGTACGAAGCATGTGACCATGAAAAGCTCGTGAGGGTAGAAGGGAGGCACATGAGATCTGGCGGAGAGAGAGGGATTCGAACCCCCGATACCCGTTAAGGTATACACGCTTTCGAGGCGCGCGCCTTCAGCCACTCGGCCATCTCTCCGCGCCGTGAATTTCCATCTTCATTTTACCAAGGAAGCTCGTTTTCACCGCCTTTCCTGGCTGGATGTCACTGAATTGAGCCTGGCTCAGTTTCCTTTCCGAGTTGAAGCAAGCGGTCACCTCATTGGCCATATGGAGCACCTCAGCATCGAGAGTTTGAGTGTAGATGTTGAGCGTGGTCCGGGATTACCGTCTTGCGCGCAATGTTGCGTTCGAGGACCTCCTGGTCGAGGGCTTCGGCGAGTGCCGCCTTGATGATGTCGCGCACGTGGTAGACGACGTTATAGGAATAGCCCGCCGCTGCCAGCTGGTTAAACAGCATCTGCACCTGGAATTTGCTGATATCTTTGAGCGCCACGTGCTCAAGACGCGGGTAGATTTGTTTTTTTAGATAGCCGTCGTTGCTGCGGCGGGTCGCGGGCCGCCAGTGGGCGCCGTAAAGGAATGTGCCTCGCGTCTGCGTCGATGCATCAACCAGAGTCGTGCCAGCATTGTTAGCAGGATCAAAGACCAGAACACCGCCGCCGAGCACGAACGGCTGCACACGGGCAAACTGCGGCAGCTTCACAACGGCTGCGCCAGAGGCGGATTTGCCTCCGCCCGCGTACAGTCCAACGTGCATGAGATCACTGATCGGCTATCGCCATGGCATCAACCGTTGGCTCGCTGCGGAGGCCAACTACGGTTCGCTGGGTGACTGCATCCACCGCCAGACAGTCTGCCCCCCAAAGAACAATTTCTTTGATTTCCTGCAAAATGCGCTGATTTCGGGGCGTTTTCTCGACCTGAGCAGGTACGAAATGGGCAGACAGTCTAACTAAGAGAGGGTTGATTTTAAGCCGCATGCGCCCCACCCCCAATTGGCTATGGTCGTGCGAATAAGAATATCTGTCTGTGGCTCAATAACTTAACGCCAATCCCAAATTGAACGATTGACACCCACCCTATAGGGTTGGTAGCCTACATCGTAGGCGAATTAAAAGCGAATCAACCCAACACTGCGCAGATTTATGTCCTCTATTTCCATGATCCGTTCCCACGTCGAAAGCCGTCTTCCTGGCGCTCTTTTTCCCTATATGCCTCCTGAGCCGGAGATGATTGCAACCGGTATTAAGTCGCTGGATTGCACGGTAGGCGGAATTCCAAAAAGCGGGCTGGCTCAGATATGCGCTCCTGCGGGAGTTTCTACCGGCAGAACAACATTGCTGCTTTCAGTGATGCAAAAGGTAACGAGGCAGGAGGAATCTTGCGCGCTGGTGGATGCAAGCGACTGCTTTGACCCAGCCTCGGCGGAAGCTGCGGGAGTCGACATGCCGCGTCTGCTCTGGGTGAGATGCGCAGGCGGAAAAGGAATGCGGCCTCTGGAACAGGCATTCAGGGCAGCGGACATCATTGCGCAAAATGGCGGGTTCGGTTTGATTGCTGTCGATCTGGGAAATATCGAGGAACGGCTGGTGCGTAAGGTGCCGCTTTCCACCTGGTTCCGTTTTGCCCGAGTAGTGGAAAGGATGCCTACCGCGCTCGTCTTTCTGCTCAGCCACCCTGCGGCCCAGAGTTGTTCGGCGCTCACTTTGCGTTGCGCCGTCAAAGAAAGTCGCTGGCATGGTTGGGAGAAAGTGTCCCATGCAAATTTTCTTTCCGGCCTTGAATGCGAACTTGAGATCGGGCGCTCGCGGATGCGGAAGCCGGCACAATTCGTTCCGCTGCGTTTTACCGCAACTTCAGTGTGGGCGTGAACCATGTTGTTTGGTTGTATTTATGCTCCCGATTTTGCGGTCCAGGCCGCGCTCCGGCGCAATCCAGATCTATTCCTGTCCCGGTCTGCTGCCGTGCTCGATGGGACGGAGTTGCTGTTGAAGGTTATAGCTTGCAATGAACAGGCGCGAAGCGCCGGCGTTGCCATCGGCATGACCAAACTCCAGGCAGAAAGCTGTGGCGAGGTCCTGCTCGAAAATCGCAACTGCGAACAGGAAGACTCTGCGCAAGCCACCTTGCTCGATTTCGGCTATAGATTTTCTCCGCGGCTGGAATCCACTGCTCCTGGTACGCTCATTTTGGATTTAGCCGGATCGTCGCGTCTTTTTGGACCGCCTGAGAATATCGGGATTGAGTTGTTGCAGCCTGCACGGGCCCACGGATTTGTTGTACACGTGGGAATTGCCGCCAATGCCGACGCCGCCTTGCATGCCGCCCGCGGCTTTGACGGTCTTACCGTGATTCCTCCGGGCGAAGAAGCGTCTGTACTTGGAGATTTGCCCATCAAGGTCCTTCAGCCGCCGGAAGAAATCAACGAAATCTTGGTTCACTGGGGCATCAGCGATTTTCGATCACTGGCATCGCTTCCTGAAGTCCCGCTCACGGAGCGGTTGGGACAACAAGGATTGCACCTTCAGCGATTGGCGCGGGGTGAGACACAGCGCGAGCTGGTTCCCGAGGAACCGCCCCTAACCTTTCGCGAAAGCATGGAACTGGAAGAGCCGGTTGAGCTGCTGGAACCTTTGGCGTTCATTCTGAATCAGCTGCTGGAGCAGGTGATGTATAGGTTACGGGAAAGATCGCTGGCAACCGATCATGTGCAACTGGACTTTACGCTTGAAGTCCATCATGACCGGCAATTGCATACGGATGCAGCCACGACGAGCCGCACCTCGCAATACCAGAGAACGATCAAATTACCGGTCCCAAGCCAGGATGCCAGGGTGCTGTTAAAGCTCATGCAGCTTGATTTAAGCGCGCATCCTCCTGAAGCATCAGTGCAGAAGGTTGCAATTGAAGCTTTTCCCGCGCGGGTGCGCTCTGTACAAGCCGGACTGTTTCAGCCGCTCGCTCCCGAGCCGGCAAAGCTGGAAATTACGCTGGCACGCCTGCGGGCGGTTGTCGGCCCGGAAGACTGTTTGGCCAGAAGCCGCGTCGGCTTTGCACGAATACTGGATTCGCACCGCCCGGACAGTTTTGAAGTGCTGCCCACCGGCTTTGTGGCTGACTCAAGAGATGCGACTCAAAACACCTGCCGGCTTGCTTTACGTGTATTTCGTCCTGCCCTTGCCATCAGGGTTGAAATGCATGCCGGATGCCCGGCAGCCAT
>JASLFF010000127.1 GCA_030150795.1 Terriglobales bacterium
ATTTTCTCCATCAGCGCGGGTGAGAGAGCAGAACTGCATGAGCGGACGAAGCGGAGCTTTTCAATTCCTTCAGGCTTCGCGTTCAGTCGCGCAACTGAGAGTTGATGGATCGTCGGCACGCAGGAATACCACGTCACGCCATAATCGCGCACTGTCCGCCAGAAACTCATGGGATTAAATTTGCCCGGCACCACCACGGCGCCGCCCGTCAGAAAAGTTGAAAGCGTTGATGCCACAAGTCCATGGATATGAAACAGCGGCATTACGCACAGAGAAACGTCCTTCGCCGTCAGGCTGTAGGTCGCCGCCACGTTTTTGCATGAGACGGCCAGGTTCTTTTGCTTCAGCGGCACACGTTTTGGCCGGCCTGTGCTGCCGCTCGTATGCAGCACCAGGGCAATGTCGTCCGGGCTGGGCGGCGTTACCGGCACGCCTTTGGGCGCGCCTTCAATGCTTACGTTGCCCGCTTCATCCATTTGCACGGCAAATACCGGGATGTTCAGGTGCCGGGCTGCACGCTTGGCTTCCTCTGCGCCTTCCGGTGGGACCAGTAAAACTTTGGCTGAAGTATCTTCCAGATAAAAGGAGAATTCCTCAAACCTGTAAGCCGGATTCAATGGCGCCGCAGTCCCTGCTTCTGCTCCCGCCAGAAAAGCCACAATCGTGGGCACGCCATTTGGAAGCACGTTGGCCACGCGCTGCCCGCGCTCTATTCCCATTCCGGCCAGGGCCTCAGCCATGGTTTTTACCTGGCGGCGCAAAGAGTCATAACTAATAGAGGTTCCGGTCTCAGGAATAATAAGGGCAGTGGCATTCCCTGGGGCGGCGTTCAACAGCGCAGAGAGGTCATTCATTAGAGGCTCAGCTCCGGTCACAAGGGGGTCTCTTGCCTGCGTTCTGGTGCTTGGGCGGCAAGTATATACCAGATAAATCATGATGCAAGTCGCTGCCGCTTGGTAGTCCCACTGGCTTAAATGAACCGATTGCACTGGCTGAGAACCACCGGCTCTTTTCTAAATCTCGAGCGCAGCGAGAGATCCCTATTGCTGAATTGAGGAGCGTCCTAGCAAACAATTTTCTTTGTGCCGAAATACTTGAAAAACAAAAGCTTCAGCTCAGAATGCAGCGCAAGGGACTCATTGTTCTGAAACGGTCTATGCAAATAAACGGCCCTAAACGTGCTTTGATCGACAAGAACCCTCACTCGGAGGCCTCTAGAAATGAGCGCCAGAAAATGCGTCGCCATGGTTCTGATCTGTATATCTTCTTCAATCGCCCAGACACACAGCGGCACGGTGCCGCGCTCCGCTGTTACGGATTATGCCGCCCATGCCTCGCAGGATAGCGTCCAGATCGGCGCATCTCTGCTGACCCACAAAGACCTCAAGAAAGTCTTTGCCGCCAACGTAAATGAGTGCTGCCTCGTAGTGGAAGTGGCTTTTTATCCCGCGAAAGACAATTTCGTAAAAATCTCTCTTGACGACTTTATGCTGCGTGAGGCGGGCATGGAACTGGGAACTAAATCCTCAACGCCGGAGGTCCTTTCTGCGCGGCTTGAAGTGCAGCCCGTTGCGCCTGATCGCGAGCACCGTCCCGGCGTGTCCAGCAGCTCAGACATTGGCTATGAAAGGACCACACAGCAGAATGGCCCAGACCGTTCTACTTCCGGCGGGGTCGTTCAGCGCTCCAGCGTGGGCGTAGGCATCCCCATTGGCGGCAGTGGAGGCTCACGTCTTCCTGAAGGTGGGACTGCGGAAGGCAATCGCCGCGCCATTGAAGCGGAACTCACTGAGAAGGCGCTTCCTGAAACCACCGCATGGGACCCGATTGCGGGCTATCTGTATTTCTCCGTGCCAAAAAAGAAAAAAGGCGGCTATGAGCTGGTCTACATGGCCGGCGACAAGAAAGTTGTCCTGCCGCTCAAGTAACAGCTATTTCTATAGTTACTCCTCAAGATTGGTGTTCTTTCGATTTATGAAGATTTTGTAGAACGTACGAAAAGAAGGGTACAGGTTTAGTGAGGATTCACACGGGTTGTCGCGGGCCGCTGCCTACTTCCCCTTCCCTGGCACTACCAGGTTGTTCCTGACGGAAAACACTCCCGGAACACCATTAGCTTGAATTCCGGCCATGTTCTTGTCTGATTCGCGGTCCACTACGCCTTCCAGTGTTACATTTCCGTGGTTCACGATGATGCGGATCGGGCGGTTCGAGCCTACGCCATAATGCTGGAGCGGAGCATAACGGTAGATCGCGTTGAACAAGTCGCGGCGCAGCCGGTCGTCGTTGCCCGAGGTCGGCAGCACTTCAATACGGTTATCGACCCGCTCTACGCCTTCAATTTTCTTCACAACTTTCTCGGCGTCGCCCTTGAGTGCCGGTTCCACGACCTGTCCGAAAAGGACCACGTCATAACCGTTCAGCTTGAACGCGATGTTATCGAAGGCGCCAAAGTCGGGAAGCATCAGGATACGGTGGCGAACTTCTTTGGTGATGCGCTCCTGGGCTTTGGCTGAAAATTTCTTGTCGCCCTGGGCCGTTCCGGCGATCACGATAGAGAGGAAGAAAATGACGGGGGCGATTCGGCGGAGGGCGAGCATAGGATTGGGTTCTCCTTATTGGATTGTCCGTGTGTCTGCCTAAAAACACAAGATGTGGGATTGGTCTAAGGGGTCGCAAGCCGAGGGATTGTTAAAGCCGCAATAAAAACTGAATCGAGCACAGAAAACCCATTGACTTCGGTGACGACTCATGCTACATTAAATCGTTTATTTGCAATGGTTTGGAAGCTTCTTGGGGCTTGGTCCTGAGGCCGGATGTCACTAACTATAAAGAAGCATTTCAGAGCACTTTGCCGGGGTTGAAAGGGGGCAACCCCGGGGTTGATTTGTGTAAGTTTTTGGAATGCTAGTTGAGATAGGGAGGGGGAGGGTAGGTCGAAATCAGGTCACCAGGAACGGAAATCCCCTGATTTGAAAGAACCACTTAAGATAGAAATATGACCGAAGCGAACGCCAGTATGAAAGCTGATCCAGCGCCCGCAGCCCCCGAGCCCGCGCGTCCTTCCAACTTTATCCGCGACACTATTATTGAAGACCTGAAGACCGGCAAGTACAACGGCCGCGTGTGGACACGCTTTCCCCCGGAGCCGAACGGCTACCTGCACATTGGCCACGCCAAGGCCATCTGCCTTGACTTTGGCCTGGCCGACGAATTTGGCGGCGGCACCAATCTGCGCTTTGACGATACCAACCCGGAAAAAGAAGAGACCGAATACGTTGAATCCATCATGGCCGACGTGAAGTGGCTCGGCTTTGAATGGGAAGGTCTCTATTATGCCTCGGATTATTTCCAGCAACTGCATGATTGGGCTGTGCAACTCATCAAGGCCGGCAAGGCTTACGTTGACGATTTGAGCGCGGACGAAATCCGCAAATATCGCGGCACCTTGACTGAGCCGGGCAAGGAAAGCCCGCATCGCAATCATTCCGTGGAAGAAAATCTTGATCTCTTTGCGCGGATGAAGGCCGGCGAGTTTCCTGATGGCTCACGCTGCCTGCGGGCCAAAATCGATATGGCTTCGCCCAACCTCAACATGCGCGATCCGGTGATGTATCGCATTCTGCGCAAGCCGCATCACCGGACCGGCGACAAGTGGTGCATCTACCCGCTTTATGATTTTGCCCACGGCCAGTCTGACTCGCTGGAAAAAATCACGCACTCCATGTGTACTCTGGAGTTTGAAGATCATCGTCCACTCTATAACTGGTACATCCAGGAACTGGGCATCTTCCCCTCGCAACAGATGGAGTTTGACCGGCTCAGCCTGACCTACACGCTGCTGAGCAAGCGCAAGCTGCTGCAACTGGTGCAGGAAGGCCGGGTGAAGGGCTGGGACGATCCGCGCATGCCCACCTTGAGCGGTATCCGACGCCGTGGCTACACGCCGGAAGCGCTGCGCAATTTTGTGGCAAACATCGGGGTCACCAAGACCAACGGCACGCTTGAACTGGCCATGCTGGAGCATTTCGTGCGCGAAGACCTAAACCGTCGCGCGCTGCGGGTGATGGCCGTGCTGCGGCCCTTGAAGGTCGTGATCGATAACTATCCGGAAGGCAAGACCGAAGAGATGGACGCGGTCAACAATCCTGAAGATGAGAGCGCGGGGAAGCGTAAGGTGCCGTTCTCTCGTGAGCTTTACATTGAGCGCGACGATTTTCAGGAAGTGCCGCCGAAAGGCTACTTCCGTCTCTCACCGGGAAAAGAAGTGCGGCTGCGTTATGGCTATTTCATCACGGCACAAAGCGTGGTCAAGAATGATAAGGGCGAAGTGGTGGAAGTCCACGTAACTTATGATCCTGCGACGCACGGCGGCAATGCTCCGGATGGACGCAAGGTGAAATCCACCATCCATTGGGTATCAGCGGCGCACGCAATCAATGCTGAAGTGCGGCTCTATGACAATCTCTTCAGCAAAGAGAATCCCAATGATGTTCCTGAAGGGCAGGATTTTACCGCCAACCTGAATCCGAATTCGCTGGAGATTGTGACCAACGCAAAGCTCGAGCCTTCATTGAAGTCCGCGGAGCCGGGCGCGCGTTACCAGTTTGAGCGGCTGGGATATTTTTGCGTCGATACGGATTCAAAGTCGGAAGCGCAGGTGTTTAATCGCACCGTGGCGTTGAAGGATACCTGGGCCAAGAAGCAATCAAAGTGAGCGGAAGTCATGGCGGAGCCAGAAATTTGAGATACCGGATCGCAGCATTCATCTTCAGCTTGTTGGTGTACGCAGGTGCGTTTGCCGCGCAGATTACAGGCACGGTAACAAACGCCACCACCAACAAACCTTCCTCCGGAGATGAAGTAACGCTGCTCTCGCTGGCCAATGGCATGGAAGAAGCAGGAACCACCAAAACCGATAGCAAGGGCCATTACACACTGAATGTCCCCGATGAAAACGCGCAGCATCTTGTTCGCGTGGCGCGGCAGAGCGTGCACTATTTCAAAGCTGCTCCGCCGGGCGTCACAACGGTTGACATCACGGTTTACGACGCAGGCACTCAAGTAGAAGGCCTGGTCACAGATGCGCGGGTTTTTCATTTGCAGGCCAGCGGCGGCAACATGGACGTACAGGAGCTGTACATCCTCAATAACCAGTCTCAGCCGCCGCGCACAAAAATCGGCAACCAGACTTTTGCCATCACGCTGCCGGATGGCGCTCAGATGGGCGAAGCCTCTCTTACTGGTCCAGGCGGCATGCCTCTCACGGTGGCCGCGGTCCCTTCCGGAGCGAAGAACCGTTACGCCTATGATTTTCCGATTAAACCCGGACAGACGCGCTTTGAAGTGAATTACAAAGTCCCGTATGGCGGATCGCATGAGTTTACCCTGCGGCCGGAATCACCGTTAAGCGAACTTGGCGTGCTTCTGCCCAAGAGCATGAAGTTCAATGGCGTTTCCGGCGGCTTTGCCCAGGATGTTGACGAAGCCGGACTCGCCGTCTTTTTCGCCAAGAACGTTCCTGCGAATCAGGAAGTGAAGTTTTCCGTCTCCGGTGAAGGTCTGATTCCCAATGAAACTCAGGGCGGCGGCAATCCGGGCCAGCCAACGAGTGAGAGTAGTGGTGGAACCCCCATCCCAAACTCCTCCGGCGGCACGCGCGAGGCTCTGTGGTTTATCGTGGGCGCGCTGGTGATCTTGATCGGCGGCGGCGGGTTTGTTATGTGGCGTAAGAGCGCGGCTGCAAGAGCTGCTGCGCAAGATCCTAAAGCAGCCAGAGTCGCGTCCAAGACAAAAGCGCAAGCGCAGGCCGCTAAACCGCAGGGCGACATGCTGGACGTACTGAAGGATGAACTTTTCCAGCTTGAGACTGATCGCGTGAGCGGCAAGATTTCTCAGGAAGAGTATGAGAAGAGCAAAGCCGGGCTGGATACGCTCTTTCGCCGCCAGATGAAAAAGAGATAGCAAGACGCAACCAAGACAGCTCTCGCTATCGACCCTTGCGGATGCTCATCATCCGTTCAGGAGCAATTCGCTAGGAACTTACCGTGCCAGAGATGACCGCAGAAGAACGCCGGCTCAGGGAATCGCCAGACCATACAGCGCCTTGGCGAAGCTGGGGGCCATACGTGAGCGAACGCGCCTGGGGTACGGTCCGCGAAGACTACAGCGCCACGGGGGAAGCGTGGGATTATTTTCCGCATGATCATGCCCGCTCGCGCGCCTATCGCTGGAGCGAAGATGGAATAGCGGGAATCTGCGATCGCCATCAGCGCTTGTGCTTTGCTCTGGCGCTTTGGAACGGTCGTGATCCCATCCTGAAGGAGCGTCTCTTCGGCCTGAACGGCGAAGAAGGCAATCATGGCGAGGACGTGAAGGAGTATTACTTTTATCTCGACTCCACTCCGACACACTCCTACATGAAATATCTGTACAAGTATCCCCAGGCGGAATATCCGTATAAAAAGCTAGTCGCGGAAAATGGCCGTCGCACAAAAAGCGATCCGGAGTTTGAGCTCATCGATACCGGCGTGTTCGATGAAGATCGTTACTTTGATGTCTTTGTGGAATATGCCAAAGCCGACTGGGATGATATGTGCATCCGCATCACTGTGGCTAATCGCGGGCCGCAAGCTGCGGAGCTTCATCTCTTGCCGACACTCTGGTTTCGCAATACGTGGTCCTGGGCAGGGAAGCCCAAACCCGCTCTGGCATTGGATAAAGGCACCGGTACAATTTTGGCGCATGAAAGTGAGATTGGCGATTACCGCCTCTTCTTTGGCGATAGCGGAACCCCGCTTTTCACGGAAAATGAAACCAACAACGAACGGCTCTTCAGCGCAAAGAGCGCTTCGCTCTTTGTAAAGGACGCATTTCATCGTTACGTTATCAATGCTGAAACTATGGCAATGAATCCACAGAGCAAGGGCACCAAAGCTGCCGTACATTACAAATTCACCGTCACGCCGGGCGCAGAGGTCTCAATAAAGTTACGGCTCGGGAAAGATCGGCCCGGAATTAACGCCGCCAGCGCTTTAGGCGCAGAATTTGAAACAACATTTGTTGCGCGCAAAGCTGAAGCCGACGAATTCTATGCCGGCATCATTCCTTCCACCACAGATGATGACACGCGCAACGTAATGCGCCAGGCCTTTGCCGGCCTGCTATGGACCAAGCAGTATTACCACTATGTTGTCCGCGACTGGCTCATGGGCGATCCTCCGGCGCCTGCGCCTCCGCCTGAGGGCAAGAACGGCCGCAACCACGCCTGGGGACACATCTACAACGCGGACATTATTTCCATGCCAGATAAATGGGAGTATCCATGGTACGCGGCGTGGGACCTGGCGTTCCACTGCGTATCGCTGGCAATGATCGACTCCAGCTATGCCAAGGAGCAGCTTGTGCTCATGCTGCGCGAGTGGTACATGCATCCCAACGGGCAGATTCCCGCTTATGAATGGGCGTTTGGCGACGTCAATCCTCCCGTCCACGCATGGGCCACCTATCAGGTTTATCTGATCGACAAAGCGAAGAACGGCGGCACAGGCGACACGCAATTTCTTGAGCGCGTCTTTCACAAGCTGCTGTTGAATTTTACGTGGTGGGTGAACCGCAAGGACCCGGATGGCTTGAACGTTTTTCAGGGCGGCTTCTTGGG
>JASLFF010000174.1 GCA_030150795.1 Terriglobales bacterium
CGAGTATTCCCCTGAACCTGTGTTCAACGCGTTTTGTGCGATTGAGAACGTAGTTCCTCCGCCAAATGCGCTGAAGATTTCACTAACGTTATCAAGCGTTTTGCTGAAGGTGTAGCCGGCACGCAAGGTCAGCTGGTGGAATAGATTGTTAGCGCGGAACTCGGTTTGAAGCGCATTGTAATTGGAAAAGCCGGAGTTGTTGCGGGACAAGAGAATTCCTTCATTGCAATTGACGCGGCCAACTGCAACCGGATCAAACGCGCTTCCCACGGGACAAGGGGTTACACCCGCAGGGATGAGGCTTGGAAAGTCCCTGGCCAGGTCAGCAATAAATGGATTGGCATTCACGGTTTGGAAAAGTTGACTGCCGTGATTGCCGACGTAACGGACTTCGAACGCGGCGTTCTTGGTAATCTCGCGCTCGAACCCCAAACTCCAGCTTGAAACCTGGTCAGGCCTGAAGGTCGAAGGCACCGTAACCTCGCTGAGCGTGCGAGGATCAAGCTGTCCGATTGGAAGAAGCGGTTGTACCAATGCGCGGACGTTGGGGCCGGTTGGCACTGCAGGAAGTGTGAGCGCCGGCGACGCTCCGGGCCCTCCTGAAATTGCCGTTTCCAGGACTGAAGGAGCCCCGCCGTAATTGTTCAGGAGAATGTTATAGAACGCCGGATCGTACGAGAGACGATACCCGCCGCGTATCGTGGTCTTTCCCTGACCGGTCAGGAATCCTCCCCACTGCGGTGAGTAAGCAAACCCGATGCTGGGGCCGATTCCACTTGTGAAAGCAGGAACTTTAGGAGCTGTGGTAACAGACAATGGCAATGTCGGGTCCCACAAAGGGGTTGGTCCTGTCTGCTGCGCCACAGAAAGACTATTCAGCTGGTTATAAGGCGAACCATAGTAGGAATAGGTAACGCCCAGATTGAGCGTAAGGTTGCGCCCGATCTTCCAGTCGTCGCCAACATAGAAGAAAGTGTCATTTTCCTTGAGGCCGAGTTCCGGATTACCTTGAGCAAGAGCAACGTTGGTGCAATCTCTTCCCGGAGTGCAATCCGTGGGATTGTTTACGATGAAGGAACTGAGGTTGGCGAAAGAATAAGCACCGTTGATGTTCGGCAGAAAGATGTTGGGCGATTGCTGATGCGTCCAATTCACGCCAGCTTTAATCGTGTGCTTGCCCCGGACGTAGTTCCAGTTGTCCTGCGCCTGCCACGTGTTCACCACACGGCCCTGCGGTAGGCCGGGGTTCGGTCCAAATCCCAATTCGCTGGGATCTTGAAATGAGACATTTGTCACCGCGTTAAGAATGTTCCCCGTCGTTGGCAATGTGCCAATGGAATTGCCGCCGAACTGAACATTGAGCCGGTCAAATCCTACGCGAGCTTCATTGACCATGCGAGAAGTGAAGTTATGTGTCTCGCTCAACAGAATTGCCTGGCTCAAGGCCGGGACATTGACAACGTACCCTGCAGCGCCATTGTCCTGGGTATTGAAAAAGTTGCCGCGATTGAAGATGTATCGCGCGCTCAGGTTATCGTTGCTTCCAAACGAGATGTCTTCCTTGTTCACAAAATTAAAGCCGTGGAACGGCGTTGAAAGAACACGGGAAACGGTATTTTCTTCTACGCCCGAGCAGAGTGTAGTACCGGTGAGTGGGTCTGTAATATTCGATAGCGTCGAGTTGTTGCCTGGCGTCGGATTACCGGCGGAAATTCCATACGGCCCGAAATGAGAGAGTGCCGCTATCGCATTTGCGCTGGCGCCTGATGGGAAACAGCCGGCCAGAGTAGCCAGCCCCGCAGGCGTTGGCGTTAAAGTCCCGCTGCTGAACAAGGTGCTGGCAGAAAGAATTTCCTGATCAAATCCGCCAAAGAAGAATGCCTTGTTCTTAACCAGAGGCCCGCCGACCGTAAAGCCGCCAAATTCATCATTGGATCGCGGCGGCTGCTTCAGTCCATTGTTATTCTGGGTCGATGTCAGGCTGTTCAGAATGGAATTGTTCTCATTCATGTAGACGCTGCCGTGCCATCCGTTGGTGCCGCTCTTGGTGATCAGGTTGACCACAGATCCGGCGTTCCGTCCGTACTCAGGCCCGAAATTGTTGGTGATAAGTACATATTGGGAAACAAATTCCGGGTCGGAGACAAACAAAGCTGGACCGGCAACGCTGTTATCGTTGTTGTTCTGTCCGTCAATCTCCTGGTCATTATTGCGGCCGCGCAGCCCATTGACTGAAAATCCGCCGCCGCCGTTCGTGTTGGAGAAACCCTGATCGCGAGCAGAGACAACGCCCGGCACGAATAAGGCCAGGTTGTCCAGGCCCTGGTTCTCCTGGACTCCCGCAAAGTTGCTCAGAGCGGTGCCGGAAAACGTATTCGTGATCTGCGCCTGGGTGGTCTCAATGAGGGGCACTGTGTCAGTAACATCAATCGTCGTGGATGTATCGCCGATGGCCAGCTTGATCGTTCCCACGCCGCTGTCGCGTCCGGCGCTCACTAAAATTCCGCTTTGCACAGCAGAGTTGAAATTCTGTGCCTTTACTTCAATCTTGTAGTCGCCTACCTGGATCAGATTGAAGCGGAATGAGCCGGAGTTGTCACTGGTTGTAGTTAAAATATTCCCCGTCTCGGTATTAGTCGCGGTTACTTGTGCTCCTTGAACTACCGCCCCTTGTGGATCAACAACCGTGCCGGAGATGGATCCCTTCAGCACCTGACCAAAAGATGCGATCGAGCACAGCAGCATCAAGAATGCGGCGAGCAGAATGAATGTGTCGCGCAATTTATGATTCATAGGTACACAATTCTCCATACTTCTTAATATTTGATAGGCAAACCAGCTCTGGCTACTATCACCAACGCACAGAGTCGCTTTGTCACATGACGATTTGCAACTATCGTTCCAAGACGACCTGAGACTGCAACATGTTCTAAATAGACTAATTTCACACGCCGGATCGGTAACCCATTTCTGAAATACCGTATTCGTAGTAGAAGGAGCTTCTGAATTTGGAATATGTAGATTTGTTAGTTTCGATGTATTGATTTATTTACAAGAAGGGGTGAGTTGCACCTGTGGGGCGAGAAGTACATTTTCTTATCTAGGTTGCATGCAGATTCGGTACGCGCTGCTTAAAGACAAGACCAAACACCTGAAAATTTTCTCTTGAGAAAAAGTAAAAGGATAGATTTTAAGAAGAGTAAAAGAATGTTAAGGAGCAGCTCACGGCAGCAAAAGCTTAACTACTTACGTAGCCAGCCTCGATAGGCGACAACATGCCCGCTGCCATCGCGCACTTGTTCCACGCGTTCTACGATTACCGGTCCGATAATCGGCCTGAGCACTCGC
The DNA here is from genome assembly GCA_030150795.1 of Terriglobales bacterium. The sequence goes on from JASLFF010000174.1 coordinate 3,349, forward strand.
TGAAAATTTGCGCGCACCATGCCTTCGTCCTGTGCATCCACGGTGGCGGCATCCACCTCATACATCTTTCCATCTGGACTCGCAACAATGCCTGTAGGATGCTGCTCTCGGATGGGCGGTTTGTCTTTGAAATCGATGTAATGCGGCGCAATAAAGATAAACGCAAGGATCAGCGTTACCATTACGTCGTAATGGAAACTCCCCCGTGCGTATGTCCAGAACAGGTAACCCTTCAGCGTGCGCCAAATGCGAGACATAAGAATAGTTTATTCAGTTAACGGGGATTAATGCAAAGGATAATCAGATGACAGACAGACGATAGTTGGTTTAACTCCGAAAATCGGATGATCCGATTATCACTATATCCGCCGATACCTGATCCTGATTTTTCCTCATTTAGATCAGTGTCATCAGTGTTAATCAGTGGTGAGCTTTTTCAGAACTTCTTTGCCGTGATCCGTTCTGCGCCCATATATTTTCTCAACGCTTCAGGCACCACCACGCTGCCGTCGGCCTGCTGATAGTTTTCCAGGATTGCCAGCCATGTTCTGCCAATCGCCAGCCCGCTGCCGTTCAGCGTGTGCACGTACTCGCTCTTCTTGCTGCCTTCCGGACGGAAGCGTATGTTCGCCCGCCGCGCCTGATACGCTTCAAAATTCGAGCAGGAAGAAATCTCGCGATAGAGCTGCTGCCCCGGCAGCCAGACTTCAATGTCATAGGTCTTGGCAGAAACTTGTCCCATGTCTCCGGTGCATAGCAGCACCGTGCGGTAGTGCAGGCCCAGCTTTTGCAGGATAGTTTCAGCATCGCGGGTGAGCTGCTCATGCTGCTCGTAAGACTGTTCAGGACGCGTGAACTTTACCAGCTCGACTTTTTGGAACTGGTGCTGCCGGATGATCCCGCGCACATCTTTTCCATACGACCCGGCTTCGCTGCGGAAGCACGGCGTGTATCCCGTAACGGAAAGCGGCAGCCGCGCCGCATCAATCGTCTCGTCGCGATAAAGATTGGTCAGCGGCACTTCAGCAGTGGGAATCAGCCAAAGATCGTGGTCATCGATCTTAAACAGGTCGCCCGCGAACTTCGGCAATTGTCCTGTTCCGTACATCGACGCCGAGTTCACCATGTAGGGCGTAAGGACTTCGGTGTAACCGTGCTCGCCGGTATGCAGATCGAGCATGAAGTTGGCCAGTGCGCGTTCCAGCTTTGCGCCCAAGTCCCAATAGACGGCAAAGCGCGCGCCACTCAGCTTGACCGCGCGCTCCATATCCAGCACGCCCAGTTGCTCGCCCAGCTCCCAATGCGGCTTTGGCGTAAAGCTGAATTCCGGCGGCTTGCCCCACTTACGCACTTCCTTGTTGTCGTCAGCCGAGCGCCCCACCGGCACCGACTCATGCGGCACGTTCGGAATGCCAGCCAGCATCGTGCGCAATTCCTGGTCGATTTCGCCGGCTTGCTTTTCCAATTCTTCACTCTGCGCGCGCAAGGCCTTCGTCTGCTCCATTTGCGTCGTGGCGTCCTGCCCGGCTTTCTTGAGCTTGGCAATTTCTTCTGACGCGCGATTCCGCTGCGCCTTCAGTGTTTCTGACTGCGTGATGAGCTGGCGACGTTTTTCATCCACCTGGCGAAAGCCGCTCAGCACTTGTGCAGGATCCATCCCGCGACGGCGGAGCATTTCTTCAACCTGTGTGAAGTTCTCTCGGACATAAGCAAGGTCAAGCATGAATCTAATTACTTTACCAAAGTCGCCGTGATCGCCGTCATCGCGCGTCATCGCCGTAAACGGAAAAGCCAAATCTCAGCAGGGAGCACGAAGACACAGAAGAAATTGGTAAATGAGTAATTTGGTAATCGGGTAAATTGAACCCAGGTTCCCGATCACCCAATTCCTCTGCTTCCTCCGTTCCTCCGCGTTTCAAGGTTTTGGGTTCTAAAATCCCGATCAGTGTAATCAGTGCCAATCAGTGGTAAGGTCTGCCTGATGGAAAAGAAGATATTCTGGCTTCTATTTACCGTTCTGGGCGTTGTGATGGGCTTGCTCTTGCCGTCACTGTGGTGGAACCTGGCGCTGACATTGCCTCTGTTGGTGCTTTGCTGGTGGATCGTTTATCGCAGCGGATGGTTGAGTTGAATTGCCGCGAAGCGGCAAAAAAACGATGGAGCCGACGATCGGACTTGAACCGATGACCTGTCGATTACGAATCGACTGCTCTACCAACTGAGCTACGTCGGCGTTCAAAAGAAGTATTTCTATTCTAAGAGAGAGTCGCGGTGTCGTAAAGCCCGAGCCAACCGCCCTAAAAATGCGCAGGGTTGACTAAAGGGGTGAGTTTTCCACACTTTGCGGAGATTTCCTCTTGCTATTCCTGCCTGGTCTTTCGCATAATATTCTGTACTAAGGAAGAAAGACCGCGTACTTCCAAAGGCCACGAGTGGAAAGATACGATCGATCAGACGTTCTGCGGATCCTTCGCATTACAGCTCGGCAGCTGGCAGGCTGGGAAAAAGCCGGTTTGTTGCCTGCGGCGGAATCCTATTCTTTCTTTGATCTCCTGCAAA
>JASLFF010000189.1 GCA_030150795.1 Terriglobales bacterium
CAAAAAGAGCCTCATAATATCTCCCGTATATAAGCAGAAATTGCGCGCAGCCGGCAAAGCTGCTCCTGCAATGTACACTCTGTCAAGGGTAAAGTTGATTGCCATGCTTTGCGATTCTGTATAACAGGTGCTTCCAATGAGGGTGAGTAAGTTTGGATTACGGCCACCAACAGTCAACAGAATTGCTGGAACATTTACGTTTCCCGAAGATCGACTTGGAAAGCCTTAAAAAGACGAACCGCACGCTCGCTTAAGTTTTGTCTTATCTTGCGCTCATTCTAGAAACCGGAAGCATGCATTTTGGCCAGCGCGGCCCAGGCCGGAGCGCCCGCATTGTTCCCTGAGGATATAAGCAGGGCACCGTTCACATATGCGAGCAAGAGCAAAGCGAGTGCCATGATCGCCAGAATCGATGGCTGCTTCACGCGTTCACCAAACCATTGCAAACCGTTGATCCATTAACTTTTTTAATTGCCTTTTAATGGGTGTACTAGGTATCGTTCTGTAGCATCGGAAAGAGTGGGACGGGGGCTACGAGAGCCCATCTTCCTGATAGATGAGCGTTCACACTTGAACAAGGGGAAGTTGGTCACAGTATGCCACTGTTGTCGCAAGACATTTTTGTCGTGCGGTTTGATAAAACCAACCCCGGCGTTATGGAGTGCCATTGTTCAGTCTGCCAGCGTCTGGTGGCAGCCAGCAGAGAAATGGACGTATTGGAAGTTGTGCAGCGAATCCACCTGAGCAAGTGGCATCCGGAAACCCTGATCCAGCACAAATTCACTATGTAGCCGGCGGTTTCCAGCCCATTCCTGGCGTGCAATTCTTAAGAATCAATGCCCTTCAGCAACTGTGAGAGGCTCACGCCCAGCGCCCTGGCCAGCTTTAACAGGGTGCTCAGGCGGATGTCTTTTTCGCCGCGCTCAATGGCGCCGGCAAAGGAGCGCCCGAGGCCGCCTTCATGGGCAAAGCCCTCCTGTGACCAGCCCCGTTGCTCCCTGAGCCGGCGGACCCGTTCTCCGAGTTGTCGCTGGGCCTCTGGTTCGGCCTTCTTCGCGGCCCCTTTTTTGCCTTGCATTCCACTCTAACATCGGTGTAAATTTCTCCTCTGTCTACACTTTATCGTGGCACTTCTTAATGTGGCACCATCAATCGTAGGCAGACAGGTAGAAGGAGATTTGCTCACAACCGCCCACCGTCTGCCTACCGCTAAAGGCGTGATGGTGGGCCCCTTTTTGTGCGGGAATAATAGCAGAACCGTAAGAGTTTTCTAATCAAGATTTGGCCGGCCCCAACCGGTCTGGGAAGTTCGAGCGATTGCGGAGTGACGCCTTTGGACGGACGTTTTGCGCCCTTAGGAATGGAACTTTTGGCGTCCCTTAGTTGGGTTGAGGTTGCTCGCCGCCGGAATTACCCTTTTGTGGTCGCTGTAAGACTTCGCGCAGGCTGTTAATCAGTAAATTAGGATCATTTTCAATTGTGGCGTCGGCAAAGCCATCGAATTGGCCGTCAAAGGACGCGACAGAAACAATCGGAGTACGCGATGTGTGCTCTCGCAGGGCCTTCACCAGCCGTTCTCTGGCATCGCCGGGGATCGAATGGCAGAGCAGGACGAGGTCGAAATCCCCTCTCACAAATTCATCGATTGCCTGTCGCGGAGTAAACGCCGTGAGCACAATATATCCGGCTGTTCGTAGGACCTGGCTGCGGGTTTCTGCTAATACCCGGTCGCGGCCAACCATGAGAACGACGGCGTGGGGCATGTCGGACCTATCTTATGGCGCAGAATAAAATACCGGCCCCCCCGCGTCTGTTCGATACCGGAACATAATGGGGCTTTTTGATACCAGACATATGATGTTCGGTGCCAGACATAAGATGTTCGATACCAGACATAAAAGATTGTGGCGCTCTCCGGCGTTTCCGGTCCCGGTATGCCATTGCTCGAGCGCGGCGCGCGCGCCGGGAAGCTCAGGTTGACGGCCCGTTCTCTATTGCACAGGCAAAACAGCGGATTCTGTGACATCATGGTTCTATGCCTCAATTAATTGTTACAGAAAAGATCGACGGCAATCCCGTCGCATGGCGCTGTTCGGATTGCAGCCAGGGCTTCTCCGCTCGAGGCAAACTCACGACGAAGCAGAGAAACGACAAAGTCAACGCCGAGTTCAAATCGCACCTTGAAGAAAGCCACAAGGAAGCAAGTCCTCGTCCCATGGCGTTTGCCACTGCCGTGCCATTGCCGAAAGATTAAGAGACTAGAAGGTCAGGGTCTTATCTGGCGGATATGGCGTTGCCGCTGCCGGCATTCCTGAACGGGCTGGCGCCCGTGATGCGGTAATCCTTATATTCAATGCTGAAGTCGGCGTGTCCGCCAAGACGGACTGAAGTAAAGCTATGGTTGTGCGCCGGCAGCCAAAAATCATCCACATTGATATAGCGGGTTTCAATCTGCGTGCCTTTGATCCAGAACGACGGATTTTTGGCCGGCTCTCCTTCCATACGCACAATGGCGAACTGTTCATCGTCCACCCAGATCTTGCCCTGGAAAAGATATTTGTTTTTGGTGCGTGGTTTCACGGAAAGCACGTACAGCCCGCCGCGTGGTCCGGGTTCATACCCGGCGAGTGCGAACTCGTAGTTTTCCGGGTTCACGGCAATGCGCTTCTGGTTTTCTCCATCGATCGCGTCTTTCTCGCCTTCCATCAGTTTTTTGAAGACACGGTCAATCAACATCTTTGAGCCGCTCTGTGAAACGATTTCAAATTCCTTGGTTCCCGGCGCGCGGTATTTCATGTTGACCACCATCTCGGCGCTGCGGCCTCCGGGAAATCCCTTGTATTCCAGCCGGTAGATCCTGGTGGATTCATAGGCCTCCAGCGCCTGGGCGCGTTGCAGGTTCATACGCACCAGGTTTTCAACTACCTGCTCAGATTTCAATTGACCCGTGTTCGGTTCCGGCTTCCCTCGATCAGGCGGGGCCTGTCCGCGCGCAATGCCCCAGAGCAACAGGCAGAGTAGAACTATGGGAATGATTAGCCATGGCGATAGACGCGCGCTGCGTCCGGGAAGTGCAAAAGGATTGTGAGCCATGATGGACTCGTTGCGGCCTGCGAAAGACCGCACATATTAAAGATGGCATTTTATCCGGAAAATTACTGTCCACAATTGAACAAATCGCCCTTGCAAAAATTCAAGACCATGTGTGCAATCCGGGTCAGACTCGATCCGGCGACGGGTGTCATACTGGTTGTCAAAAGGTGTTTCACAGTGGCGCCGGTGTCACCGCGCGGCCCGGCGTCCAGCCAAGCTGGCTCAATGAGTCGCACAGAGAAGGAGAGCCCGATGTCCAAAGTTCCTGAGTTGAGCGATGAGCCGGTTGTGAATGCCAGGACAATGCCTCCAATGACCTGGAATGGATCGCTCGTTGGTCCATTAGAAACCGCGACGCATTATCTCCATCTCACGGCTTTTCCTTGCCAGAAGTGCAATGGTCCGGTAATCGCCGGCACGCTTGGCACGCGCCATGACGATATCAGCCAGGAAACTGACATCCGCTTGGTGGGCGCAATTTGTATCGCGTGCGGCTTTAGGCCGGAGGCCATTCTCGCGCCTGCTGTCGGCCATCGTTTTCGCCCCGTCGAGTGGCGCTGGGCGATCAAACCTGTCGTCCAGTTGTAATCATTCGCCGATAATTCGTTCAGCTCCGATTTATAAGAGAATTCCCGATATTGGGGCATCTGTCCGATAAAACACATAAATCGTGCAAAGTGCTCAATAGTGCACACATTTGTACTCTGCATAGGAGTAGCTTTAACGTAGTGCAAACTTCTATAAAATCCCGGAACCACAAAGCTTCTCAGGCGTCCAAGACGATCCTGGCAGGTGCAGCGAAAGCAGCAAAAGCAGGCACAGGAAGAGCTCCAAAAGCAGCAAAGAAAACATTGGCAGCCAAAGTGGCCAATGGACATTTTGCGCCCATGGAGTTCCTGGCAAGAGGCGGCGTTGGCCGCACCATTGCCGCCATGAAGAAAAACGAACCAATCTTTACCCAGGGCGATATTGCCACGGCTGTGTTTTATGTCCAGAAGGGCAGAATCCGGATCAGCGTCATCTCCAAGGCGGGCAAAGAGGCCACAGTCGCTCTGCTGGGGGCAGGCAACTTTCTGGGTGAAGAATGTATAGCGGCGCCCAAAGTGCATCGTGTGTACACGGCTACCGCCCTCATTGATTCCAGCGTCCTCAGGATCGAGCGCGATGAAATGATCCGCGTGCTCCATGAGGAACAGGCGTTCTCTGAAGTTTTTGTGGCTTATCTTCTGGCCCGCAACGCCCGCACGCAGGAGGACCTGGTAGACCAGCTTTTTAATTCCAGCGAAAAACGCCTGGCCCGCGCACTGCTGTTGCTGGCCCAGTTTGGCAAAGACGGCACCGCGCCGGAGACCGTGATTCCCAAAATCAGCCAGGAAGTGCTGGCGGAGATGATCGGCACCACGCGCTCACGCGTCAACTTTTTCATGAATCGCTTTCGACAGATGGGCTTCGTTGACTACAACGGCAAGTTGACGATCCATAGCTCTCTTCTGAACGTCATATTGCACGATTAAGTTTTGGGGAGCTGCTCTCCTGTTGCAGCGCTTGCTTTCCACCTTAGCAGTGCAGGTTCATGCCGCAAAATCCTGATCGGTGAAATCCACATCCAGGTTGATGGGCTCGGCGGCAATCATTGGCACAAATCTCACCTTGTCGCCACAGCGCCTGCATTCAGGCAAGTGGGTTCCAGCAGTAATGGTGACCAAATGCGGCATGCGGTGGGCATAATGGTGGACCCGATAAACACCAGAGCGCGGAGCAACAGCACCAGGGACAAAACGCGAAGATGAATCCACCCGACCCCCGTGAGGCGAACGAAAAATTGTAACAGAAAGGATTCGGGCGATTGCCGCAGGTGTGGCAGTTAGAGCGGCGCTTTCCACGCTTGTTGCGATGAGCGGCCACGCAGACGCGTTTTATCCCAAGGGATATGGAAATCCTGGAGTTCTGCTGCGCATTCTTTCTGAAATGCTTGGCGCTCCTGCAGCTAACGCGGCTGAAACTCCGGGCCAATCCGAACCCCGGATCCACTAGGCCGCTTCCACCGCCGGCGGTACCTGCAAGTTGGGCATAGGACGGCCGGCAAATAAACGCCGCGTCGGCCTGGCCATCCAGCGGGCCCAGCGCGTTGACCACGCTACGCGTGCGCTGTCAGTGGCGATGCCGGTATCTGCGTACATTCTGCGATAGAGCTTTGAAATCAGGATAAAAGCCAGCCGGCCCTTGATGGACTTCAGGAAGTGCGAGCGCTTCCAGATCACAGGAAAGCTGTAGAACCTGTCCCAGACGCCTTGAGTACGCGCGCGGATCTCGTCGGCGGCCATTACGGGATGCGTCCAGAATAATTTGGGCCGGATGGCTTGCGGGATCAGCCAGCCGCGCGTGAGCGGAACGCCGCCGATGCGCCGCGTGTCATTCTGCATGGTCTGTTCCCAGCGAACAAAATCCACCGTGCCGGGGAACGGTGTGAGCATGACGAATTGCGCGAACGTGAGTTCCGCCTGCTCCGCGACAGCGGCTGTGGCAGCAAAGGTGGCCGGACGATCGCTAGGCAAGCCAAAGATGAAAGATCCCAAAATGTGAATGTCATGCCGGCGGAATTTGCGCAGACGGTCAACGAGATTTTGGCCGGCGAGATTGAAATCCTTGTAAACATCCTTCAACCCTTCGGGCGTAACGGCTTCCACGCCGACTAAGGCGCCGTGAATGTGAGCGGCTTTCATGGCGGCCAGAAACTCGGCGTCCTCGGCGGCTTCCATGGTGATCTGGGTGAAAAAGACGGTATCGGAAGGAAGCTGGGCAAGGCGAGACATCAGCTCAAAGCGCTCCGCCCGAATCCCTTTCAGCTCAGCCAGACGCGCTGCGTTGTTCTGGCGCTTTGCCAATTCAATATCGGTCAACGTGACGGGATAAAAATTATCGTCGGCCAGGGCGATAAACCGGAAGCCAACGCGGCGCAGGTTGACGATCTCTTCAATCACAGAGTCGGAAGGCCGTTGCCGGGGACGCTGGCCGTCAGTCCGCCAGACGGAGCAAAACGAGCAATGCTTGGGACAGCCGCGTACTGTCTGGACGGAAGCCCACATATAACTATTGGGCGGAAGCAGGTCCCAGCGCGCAGGCAGAAACTCATTGCCTTCAATCCGTCCGCCTGCGTAGAGCGGCTCCGGCTTGCCA
>JASLFF010000190.1 GCA_030150795.1 Terriglobales bacterium
TTGACCGCCACCGCAGAATTTCGCGATGGACGTTTCCAGTCTGGCTCTACGTCTCCGTGACCGGCGTAATTGTTTACGTGATGCTTTACCAGATTTACGGCGGCCATGCGTGAGCCATCATTGCTCCACGAAAATCGGGGCCCTGCCTTCACATAACTACCGTTTTGCGGCCAACAATGAGTTGATCCCGATTCTGTAACCGTAGAAATCGCCAATCTGCTTGAGATTGTCAATCACCCGCTGGTCATAATGGCGTTTCAACTCTGCCGTCAGAATGTTGTGTTCTGCGTTGGGGTCCGCGGCCAAATCAAAAAGATAGCTGCGCGACGGTGCAGCATAGGTCACGTACATGTACCGGCCTTTATCAAGGATCCCGTAAATGGCCGTCATGTCTGAAGCAAGAAACAATTCATCGCGCTGGTAGCGGTCAAGTTCTTCTTTTGTTTCGGCAAATAACGGTTGCCCCAGCATAGGATCTTGCTTAATAGGCCGGTGGCCCAGCAGATAGTAAAGCGATGGCGTGATGTCAGTCAGCGTTGAAATGCGATCGGGTTCATAGGTGACCTTGCCGCGCATCGACTTGGGCAGATGCACAATCAACGGCACGCGCATCACTTCAGGATAAATAAGATAGGAGTGGGCGTGACGGCCTAGCTCTCCAGTGGCGTCACCGTGATCGGATGTAAGAACAATGATGCTGTCGTCGTAAAGGCCGTGCGCTTTCAAATAAGAAATCAGATCGCCAATGCATTTGTCCGTCTGGTGCAAAGCCAGCGCAATCCGCGGACTAAATCCTGGGCTGTTCCAGTTCGTGCTTTTCACTGTCGGTTCATGATTGGTGGCAAACATATGCACATTTTGCGGCTGAGCATAAAAGAATAACGGACGGCTGCGGTCAGGATGCGCGTCCAGGTTGGCAGTCAATTGCGGGACAGTGGAGCAAAAGTCCAGCGCTCTCCACGTAGGTGTTTCGGTATCGAGTTTGGTTAGCTCATCCTTCGGCGAGAGGATCTCCCGCACCACGTTGTCATAGCTGATGATTTTGTTATAGCCATCGGCGTTCACCAGCTTCTCCAGGCCGTTTACATTTTCAAATGGCCGCAGGTAATGAGCATGCAGCACCATTGCGCCCGCCCAGATTGCCGGCTCGGAAAGATATGTGCCTGCATACTGGCTATACGTATTGCGGAAAACCACGCTGTCTGCTGCCAGCGCATTGATGTTCGGGGTGAAGTCCACTTTGGAGTTGTATGCGCCCAGATAGTCGGGCCGCATGGAGTCCACCACGATCATAATGATGTTGGGCTTTTTGCCCTGCGCGGGAGTCAGTTGGTCGACGAATTGAATCTGCCGGCTCGTCTGAGCGTCGCGTATGTTCGTGTACGAGCGAAGAATCCGGCAGAAATCCTCACAAGGCTGCTCAGGCGAGGCATTTCCCAGCAGATGATGCGCGAAACGAAATGAGACATCGAGCGCCGCGTATTTCTCCAGAGAAGCAGAGATGTCATCATCCGTAGCGCCCAGCGTTTTGCCCCAGTAGATATCGGCGAGTTGCAATGTTTTATAGGTTGCTACCGTGATTACGAGCACCGCGACAATCGCAGTCCACGAATAAGGCTTTCGGGAACGGCTAAAGAAATAAAAACAACTGGTCATCGCGAACCAAAGCAACAACGTAAAAATCAATTGGAAAACGCCGTTCCAGTCCCATTGGCCCACGGTGGAAGGCAAAATCAGGGACAATGCGCCCAATCCAAGAACCAACGAGACCAGCACAGCTTTGATCGCCAACTGGTTCCCCTTTTCGCGTAACGGCAACCGGAACGCGCCTTGCAGATGGAACGTAAGGCCAAGTCCAAAGAGGAACAAACTCGCGACCAGCAAAACGCTGTAAAGCCATGCGAGCCCGCCATGGAACCCTAACGCACTGTTGAGAAAACTCGCGAAACCATAAATGCCTGCGCAGGATGCCGCCAGAGCGATGACTGAACCTCGCACCAGGCGGGGCCGTGGGGTCCTGGCAGCGGCGGCAAATAAAAGATTGAGCGCAGAAACTGCAATCAGGGCCACCACAACGTGAGTAACAACGCTCCAGATGCCCAGAGCAACTTCGTGTGAATGAATCACTGATGGGTACATCTCGCCTCTATCCATGATCCACTGCCCGAGCACGCTTAAAATCGCGACCGTGACGACAGACAGCACGGCAGGCAGGTACGTCAACGAAACTTGTGTCTCACCGCGTTCCTGAAAGCGATGTGTCGCAACGTCAATGACTGCAAGCACAAGGATGGCTGCCAGGGCTGCTACGCTCCAGCCGTAGGCCACGGCATCGCTTTGCAAATTGGCCAAAAATGGTCTCGCAGTGATGAAAATTCCGGCGATTGTGAGGGGGGCAAAAACCAGCGCAGCGTACAACCACCATTTCTTAGTTTGGTAATATGCAGCGGCCAGACCAATGAGCGACAGCCAGTAAAGAAAGGCCTGATGATCAGCGAACCAGGGCATCCACGCATAGGCCGGCGATTTAATCAGCGCATAATATGTATAAGGGAAAAAGGCGAGCAGGCAATAAAACGAGGTCAGGAGCATGTACGCCACCCAAAGAAGTTTCAGGCCGGCGCGCCACCATTGTCTCGGAGGTTCGATCGAACTCGAATGCATATAGCCTTTCGAAGATTCTCTGTGCCTTCGCCGCCGATTGCAAGTGCCATCAGTGTGTGTACGTTACAGCTCAAACACGGTGCGGCGCGGTTTTCATTTCGTCCGCGCAGCCTTTAACAAATTGCTAAACGCTGTTATATTTTCCCCAACTACACGGATAAAGAAAAAAGCGGAGTCCTCATGGCAAAAAGCGTAAACAAAGTGATTCTGGTGGGAAATCTGGGAAAAGACCCGGAAGTTAAGTTCACGCCCAGCGGCGTTCCCGTAGCCAAGTTCAGTCTGGCAACCAACGAACGCTATAAAGACAAAGGCGGTGAATGGCAGGACCGCACGGAGTGGCACAACATTGTGGCCTGGCAAAGGCTGGCAGAGATCGTTGGCGAGTACGTGAAAAAGGGATCCAAGATCTATATTGAGGGCCGTCTCCAGACCTCCAGCTGGGAAGATAAGCAGAGCGGTGAGAAGAAGTACCGCACTGAAGTCGTAGCCAGCGATCTGGTGCTGCTGGGCGGCCGCGGCGAAGGCGGTGGCGACCACGAAGGACGTTCGTCGCGAAGCGCTTCAGCGTCGTTCGATCAGCGAAGCTCTCATTCTGAAGAGCATGCTCCGGCTTCCTCCGAGATTACCGATGAGGACATCCCTTTCTGAGGACATCCCTTTCTAAGGATGAATTAGGCTAGCCGACGTCTGGTTTGGATCTGGGCGTTCCCAACATGCCAAAGTTGGGACGCTGATCGATGCAAAGGCAGCTTGCTGTCCAAGACCGTACATCCAGATCGGTGAATCTCAAGAGTCGCCGACAAAATCAGCGCGAGCTGATGGCAGAGTGAGTGGTTCTCCGCCAAAACTTTTACGCAATATCCTGCATGATCCATTAAACCCTGCCGTTCTTTGTAATGAAAGATGACACTTTTTGTTACTTTCTGCTAAAATGCTCTCATCTGAACTCTTTACATTTGTTTACATTAATGCCTGCAAAGCCATATGTATCAGCGGCTTAAAGAGACTATCCCCAAACTCATTGTGGGTTGGCGAGCCACCTGCATATAGAACTAGCAAATTCGCGGGTTCGATTTGCCAGTGAATGCTCGCAAATTTGCCAACGAAAACAGAATTCCAGAAGGAAGAGAGATCTAAAAAATGCGCAAACAAAAAGGTTTTTCATTAATCGAGCTGCTGATCGTGGTTGCGATCATCCTGATCATTGCCGCTATCGCCATTCCTAACCTGATGAGAGCACGTATTGCCGCCAACGAATCCGCCGGCGCCAGCACGGTTCGCACGCTCAACACAGCAGAAGTAACCTACTCAACAACTTACTCGTCCATGGGCTATGCTCCCAATTTGACCACTCTGGGACCGAACGGCGTTGATTGCACCGTTCCGGCCAACGTGACCGCTACCAGCGCCTGCCTGATTGACGGCGTTCTGGGCGCAGGCGCGACAGCCGTGAAAGGCGCTTTTAAGTATGCCATCACCTCCAGCACCGCCACAGCCCCGGTTCCTGACTACATGATTACGGCTACCAGTTTGGGAACAGCCATGGCGAAGAAAGACTATTGCTCCAACACTGACGCCGTTGTCCGCTCCCAGGTGGAAAACGCAACCCCTGGCGCGGTGATCGCGTCTCCTACGGCTTGCAACGCGTTATTGGCAATTTCCTAATAGTTTAGGCAAGTACCTGGGGGAGGGTAT
>JASLFF010000325.1 GCA_030150795.1 Terriglobales bacterium
GTAAATCAGGTCACTATCGACGTAAACAAACATTTTGAAGGCAACAACGAGGACCGCAAATGGTGGATGGAAAACGTCCAGGTCAATTTCAAGAATGAGAGTAACCGGGTCGCGGTAGAAGTGAAATATCCGCAGTGGAACTGCACGTTCTGCTGGCAGGGCCACGACTATACTGCGGATGTCGAGTTGGAGATTCGTGTTCCCAGGCAAATCAATGTGCAACTGGAAAGTTACAAGCCCGATATTAAGGTTTCCGGGATTCAGGGCGACGTTCGCGTGAAGAGCTACAAGGGGCCGATCGAGATTGCTGACGCCACCGGCGCTGTGCGGATCGATACTTACAAGGAAACCGTGAAGCTGCGCAATGTGAACCTGCGCGGGCCGCTCGAAATTAAATCCTACAAAGCCGAAGCCGAAATTGACGCGCGAAGCCTGGGCGAGTCGGTTACATTGGAGAATGAAAAAGGCAGCATTGTGCTGCGCGTCCCTGCAAATGCCGGAATGGACGTGGATTATGAAGGTGGACGCCGCTCCAGCTTCAGCTCGGATTTTCCCATGGCCTCACAGACCGGCAGCTTTAACTCCAGCTTCCACGGTAAAGTGAACCAAGGCGGCACGCGGGTCCGTCTGCGCACGGGAAAAGGGTCTGTTTCGTTGCAAAAACTTTCTGGAGGACTGTGAGATCGGCTGTGCCTTTTCGCCGCTCGTGTTGACCAGGGGCGGCGGAATTCGCCGCAACATGTAAGCTTGATGCGCACCGCTGAAGACCGCGCTCGGCAGCCTTGTTGCGAATATCTAAATTTTTTTGAAAAGGTGAAAATGCGTTTTTTGAAACCCTCGCTTCTACTCCTGGCCGTTTGTGCCATTCTGTTCTGCACCGCAGCCTTTGCTCAGGAGCCATCGCAAAAAGGCGTTCAGGTGGGCGACATCGACACCAAAGCCGATCCCTGCACGGATTTTTTTCAGTTCGCCAATGGCAAGTGGCGCGCTGACAATCAATCCCACCCTCGATGGTTCGCTGGAGTCGGCGCTGGAAAGCGGGTGAAGATGCAAAAGAACAGCTCAGAGGCATATTAGACGATGTGTCGCGGAAAACAGATTGGCCTCGCGGCAGCGTGGAAGAACTCATCAGTGATTTCTACGGCTCCTGCATGAATGAAGCCGCCGTAAATAAACTTGGCATCACACCCGCCAAGCCTATGCTGGTGAAGATTGACGCCATGAAAACCCCGGCTGATCTGCAAAGCATGATCCGCCAGTTGAATGACAATTTCATTCTTGTTCCTTTCGTCCTGACTTCCAGCCCGGACAATCACAATCCCACGCAGACGATCGCAAACATTTCTGCCGGCGGTCTGGGGTTGCCGGACCGTGATTATTACCTCAAAACCGAGCCGCGCTTTCAGGATGCGCGTGAAAAATACCTGATACACGTTGCCGCCATGTTTAAGCTTGTGGGCTATGACGACGTGAAAGCCAAAGCTGCCGCGCAAACCGTTTTCCAGATGGAAAAACAACTGGCTGAAGCTTCGCTTGATAACGTTGCGCTGCGCGATCCACAGGCTACTGATCACAAGACTACATTTGTCGATCTCAAGAAACTTGCTCCTGCAGTCGACTGGGATGGCTATTTCACCGGGGCAAGACTTTCCCACGCCGATCTAAACGTAGCCGAGCCAAAGTTTCTTCAGGAAGTTGACCGCCAGATTCGCGAAACTCCGATGTCTGACTGGAAGACCTACCTCAAATGGCAGTTCATTCACTCCGCTGCTGACCAGCTTTCCGATCCCTTTGTGAATGAAAACTTTGCCTTTTATGCAAAATATCTCAACGGCGCCACGGAGTTAAAGCCGCGTTGGAAACGCTGCGCGGAAAACACTGACCAGCTTTTGGGCGAGGCGCTGGGTAAGAAATACGTCGAGAAATACTTTCCGCCGGAAGCCAAAGCCCGCGCGCAAGAGATGGTGAAAAATATTCTCGCCGCCATGCATGACACCATCGAGGGCCTGGAATGGATGGGCCCGGAAACCAGAAAGAAAGCGCTGGAAAAACTTTCTACCTTCAACCCTAAGATCGGCTATCCCGACAAGTGGAAAGATTACAGCAGCATCAAGATGGTGCGCGATTCATACTGGAACAACACCATCGCAGCCGCAAAGTGGAATGTTAATGATGACCGTGGGCAGATCGGCAAGCCGACGGACCGTGGGCGCTGGGTAATGACGCCGCCTACCTCCAACGCCTATTACAATTCTTTGCTGAATGAAATCGTCTTTCCCGCTGGAATTCTGCAGCAACCATCCTTCAGCGTAGAAAACGTTGATGCCATCAACTATGGCGGCATTGGCGTAGTGATTGGCCATGAAATCAGCCATGGCTTTGACGATTCAGGCGCGCAGTTTGATGCGCAAGGCCGCCTCAACAACTGGTGGACGGCGGAAGATTTGAAGCGCTTTCAAGATCGCACGTCGTGCGTGGTGCGTCAATTCGATGGTTATTTCATCGAGCCGGGCATTCACCACAACGGCAAGTTGGTTCTGGGTGAAAGCATTGGCGACCTCGCCGGAGCCAAGATCGCTTTTCTCGCTTTCAAGAAAGCCGAACAGGCGCATCCTCAACCAACCATCGACGGTTACACGCCGGAGCAGCAATTCTTTATTGCCTGGGGACAGTGGCGCGGTGATGAGATCCGTCCGGAAACGCAGCGTACTATGGTCCAGGGCGATCCACATCCCATCGGCAAATATCGCGTGATTGGGCCGCTCTCTAACCTACCGGAATTCAAGCAGGCATTCAGCTGCAAAGATGGCTCTCCGATGGTCCGTCCGGAAGCCGATCGCTGCACGGTTTGGTAGAAATCAGGCGGCATCAACGTGCCGCGGATCTTCCACCAAAAATAAAAGCCATGCAATTCACCGCATGGCTTTTTTCATTTATGAATCAGTTAGTACCGGCGCCAGCCACCACCGCTGTTGTAACCCTGTTGATATCCGCTTTCATAGGCTTGGCGGTAGGATTGTTTGTAGTAATTCTTGTCGCCATAGCTTGAGTTGTAGCCGCGGTCGGCGTGCTTATAGTTGCTGTCCTGCGTGGGACGATCACTGTGGCCGGTGCGACGGTCGCGTGCGCCATCGTTGATTCCGTCCTGATAGCCATACTGCTGCGCGGCACTTGCGCCATTCCCGCCATAACCTCCGTAGCTGCCACGGCCTATGCCCCAGCCGCCGCGATCATGATCGTCTCGGCCCCAACCGCCATTGTTGTAGCCGCTATTTTGCTGGAAGCCGCGCTCGTATCCTGAACGATAGGCTTCTCGGTCGTCGCGCTCACGCCAACGATTGCTATTTGGGTTAAATCGCCGATTGTGCCGCGCATCTTGCTGGCCCTGATTCAAGCCGTCCCTGAAAGCCTGCCGGTCGTCGTTGTCGCGTTGTCCCCATCCCCATTGCACCGGGACAACGCTTTGCGCCACCGCCAAAGTCGTGGTTCCCGCCATCAACGCTGCGCCCAGCAGCATCGCCTTCATGTGTTTCATGTAACCTCCCGTTAGGCCGTCTCGAAGAAGTTTTCGGCATTAACGTTCAAATGGACTTCTGTTATGAAGTGCAAACACTTGCGGCGGCAGAATGTCTCTTCAACTGAGTTAAGTTGTGTTAGCGATGAGTAAGGAATAGTTTTTGGCAAGGGTACAGCAATAGCCTTAACCCGCACGCTGCCGGTTAGAAAAAAACTATTTCGATTTTGCGAACTCCGCTTCACGCTGCCTCTGCGCATACCCCTCAACGTGATGCGGACGCACGGCCTGAAAATAACTGACCAACTTTTTCACGTACGTGGCGACGGGCGTGTATTGCATGCCCAACTCCGCCTTGCTACGGGAATTTTCCAGTGACGACATCCATTTGCCGCTGAATGGCGAGCAATGCGGTAACAGGCCTTCGTGGTTCAGTTCTTCCCGCAGCGCGCGCACGATCTTTAACGGACAATGCATCATCGCCGCCAGCAATTCCAGAAACTCGACCAACGACAGAGTTTCATCTTGCCCAATGTTGTAAGCGCGGCCTTTGCCCTTTTCACTCTCCGCCAGCCGCGTAATGGCTTGCACCACGTCTTCACCATACACATGCCGCACCGGTGCTCCGCCCTCGTCGGGGATCAATATTGGGCCTTCGTCTTGAATACGAAGAAAATATCCGTAGATCCTGTCGTAATGATCGCGTTCGCTGTTCACCATCGGCAGGCGCAGGCTGGTAAAAGGAAATTTGTACTTCGTCCACGCGCTTGCAAACACGTCTTCCGCTACGCGCTTATCGAAACCATAACGCCAGTTTTCATATTCTGAAACATTCGACTTTGGCGGCTCGGCCATCACCGTCCCGGCGTAATCATCTTCCTTATATGGACGCTCCGCACCTACTCGTACCAGGTAGACCTGTCCTGTGCTTAGAAAGATGTAGCGTCCCACGCGGCCCTTGAATAACTCGACCACCGTCTCTGCTTCCGCGCCTGTGTAAAGCGTTGTATCGATCACCAAATCGAAGTCCCTGCCAGTCAGGACTCGTTTCAGCTCTTCTGATTTGCTGCGATCGCCGCGCAAGCGTTCCACTTCTTCCGGCAGATCATCGCGCGTCTGGCCGCGATTGAACACCGCAACTTCATGCTCGCGTTGCAGCAGGGCGTGAACAATGGAAGGGCCCAAATTTCGCGTGCCGCCAATGATGAGTGAGCGCATGCCGGATATTGTAATTGGTGCGCTTTACCACGTTACATCCGTATAAAACGCGTTGTTTCCCGTCCGCAGGTCTTTTCCGTAAAGCATCACCACGCCCACTCCCAGCACTTTCAGTTTTGCTTGCGGGCCAATATCAAACAGCCACTTGTGCGGACCAAGCGTTGACGTTGAATCCAGAATCTTGCCA
>JASLFF010000367.1 GCA_030150795.1 Terriglobales bacterium
TTCTGCAACTCGCTATGTTGAACGGTTGGGGTGGATACGTTTTGAGTCAGGTAGATTAAGTAAATGCTTTTTTTAGCCACGATGAGTACATCGACTTCTTTGCTGTACTCGACAAAAACCTTGAAGGGGGTTCGGAAAGAATTCGGCGCGACCGAGTGTCAGACAAGGTCTAGCACCCAGTAATTGGGTGAAGAATTATTGTTTCACCGGTAACCAGCGTTCCAAGATTGTCTGGGGACTTCTCACAGGAACCCGACATAATCAGGGCTAGTTTTAGCGCTTACTTGTGAGATGTTTACACAGGACAGCCCCGCCCACAAGTGGATTATGTAAGGTTTGGGGTTCGTAAGATCGAATGATGCTGGAAGCTAAGACACAAGAGCCAATGGCCAAGAGCCAATAGCCGTTTTTTTTTGGCTAGAAGCTAGTGGCTAGCAGCCAGAGGCTGCTTTTTCCACACTCCCGCGACCTATCTAATGGCGATGGCGATGTATTGCTCAGAAGTGCGTCCTCTTCAAGACACACTCCAGCCCATTAGAGGCCGCGGAAGCTGGGACCCAAACGGTGGGCCACAGTCCACAGGGTTGCAGGCCTTTCCGGGTCGCCCCGCCGATGCCGCTCTCGGTCTTGCAATATAACTTCCAAAACCTGCAGCACTGTGGACCCAACGATGGCCCGCAGATTTGCAGGGTTACAACCGCTGCGAATTATCGGCGAAACGTGTTCTCCAGTCAAGAAAATTCAGCAAAACCAGCAACGCGAAATAGGACATCTTGACAAACCCTCTCTCAGAAAACAATCGATTTTGAAAGCGCCTTTTCAAAATCCCACTTCCTGAAGAGCAGGCGTCCTCCTCTGCGGAGACTTGAGCAGACCCGAGACCAGTTTCGACTCTGATGGCCCCTTAACTATGCTCTAAATGAGGCACTCATCTTTCTACATGGTGGTGCTAATCTTTCTAGGAAAAGATTGGACCATTCAGAAAAGCTCGCGCACGAATATCTTCGCCATCTCGGGTTTCAGGACATCACTTACGAACCCGATGGCAATGTACCCCCCGATTTCCTGGTCGATAAGAAGATCGCGGTAGAGGTGCGTCAACTGAATCAGAATCAAATCACCGATGCCGGGTACTGCGGCCTTCAGGAGGTCGCGATCCCGCTTTTCATGAAATTTAAGAACTTTTTAACTTCGCTTGGTTCCGTAAATTCAGGTGAAAGCTGGTTCGTCCGCTATAGGTTCAGGCGGCCACTTCTCCCCTGGGATCAACTCCAAGCGGCGGTGAGCGAACGGCTGATAGCCTTTCGAGACAATCAACGTGCCCAGCGTCATGTCAAAGTGATTATCAATGAGGATTTCGAGCTTGATTTGATCCGTGCCACGGATGCTCATCCGACCTTTTTCGTTTTTGGTGGCTATTCCGATAGCGACTCGGGCGGGTGGGTGTTCAGTGAAACGCAGAAGAATCTTCGTATTTGCGTCGAGGAAAAGACAAGAAAAATCGCGCGTGTTCGTGACAAGTACCAGGCGTGGTGGTTGATTCTAATTGATTACATCGGGTATGGAGTTGATGATTGCGATCGCAGCTTATATCGCGAGCAACTTGGAGTTGACCACAACTGGGACAAAATAATCCTCATAAATCCAGTCAATCCCCGCCTAGGCTTCGAACTATAGGCAATCAGCCGGAGCAGGCTTCGACAGATTACCTTTTGACGCTTCGGTCCACGAAACAAGTGTCAGGGCACGACTTAGCGATTAGCCCGACGCGAGCTCGCGAGCAAGGGCTGCGGAAGTCGTGCCGTAAAAGCGTCAAAAAGGAGATCTCCTTGCGCCGCAGGCCCGGGGTCCCCGAGACGCGCGGTTTTCGCGTGGCGGGGTGGAGATCCGCGCGCAGCTGCTCCCACCAAGCCCGGGTTTGGCTTGCTCGGGACGCAATGCAGCGGAGCACGCACAAAAAAATCTGTACCGCGACTAGGGTTGCTTCCCTGCCGCCAGCTTCGCGCTCAGCTCTTTGAATTCCGCGTCATTCCGTATGCGGTCAAAGGCAGGGTCGTCGAGCGCGGAAGCGCTGGTCATTCCCTTCTCTATGGCCTTCTTCAGCTCTTCAATCGCTTGTTTCTTCAGCCCCAGTTCGGCTTCTGCCGTGGCCACCAGATAGCTAGCCCACGCGCTGTCCGGCTGGATGACCTCACCGGCCTCGAACATGGTTCGGGCGGGGATCGGGGTCTTCTTGAGCATCAGTTGCTGGCCATTTTCAATGGCGAAGGCAAAAGCAGACGCCAGTGCCCGCGCAATGGCATGCTTCATCGCCGGATTGGACAGCTTGCGCTGCTCATCATTCGCTTCATTCACCACCGCATGGAGCTCCACCATATATTGCCCGCGGACATCCTCGCTCTGGCCCAGGCCAACAACCGTGTCACCGATTTTGTGAGCGGTTTCATCCTGCAACTTCAGCGCCTCCTTCTCCGCTTTCTTGGCCTTGCGTGTCTCTTCTGAAGCCGCCAAAGTTTTGGCCAGCGATTCCTGCTCTTTCACGTCGCGGACTTTGCTGAAGTCCTGTGCAATCTCCTGGTAGGCACGAGTTGCGGCCAGAACGTCGCCGGCCTTCTGCTCTGCCTGCGCTTCCGCCAACCGGCTTTCAAACTGTGTCGCCACAAATTCCTTGTCCATGGGAACAACGCCTTTGACCATGGCGCGCAGCTGAAACCAAGCCAGGGCGCGGTCGGCAAATTCTTTGGGCATCCAGTTGTGAGGTCCGTCGAACACCACAAACCGGCTCACTACGTGGCGCGCTTCCAGCGTCTCTTTCAGGTGTAACTGCTCGGTATAGTTGAAATCGGTAGTTCCGGCCGCAAGGAACCACTCGCTCACTTCAGGTCCGGGCGGTGTGGCGCCGTTGGGCAGGCCCGCTGAGTTGGCGATCACTCCCGCAATGCAGGTCTTGCACGCCAGCGCCACTGACGAAGCCACGCGCGCGCCGCCGGAAAGTCCGGCAGTATAAATGCGGCGCGGATCAATGGCATAGTGCTCCTTCATCTCAGCCCAAAGCAGCCGGATGGCAGCCGATGGGTCCTCAAAATTGCGCGTATTGTTGCTGCCCACCAGAATGAAGCCGTACTTTTCCGCCGCATCATGAAACAACTTGACCGAGACTTCTCCGCGCGCAAACGGATCAAAGATCAGAATAAGAGGCCAGCGCTTTGCCGGGGAATACGCCGACGGAAGATAGAGAGCGTAGTTGTTTGTGGGTTGGGCCGCGACCGGGACGGAGCTGTGTACGGTTCCGACGGCTGGCGTTTGAGGATAAGCACTACCGGCGTTCATCACAATGAGGGCCAGAAAAAAGAAATGTCGCATCTGGATATTCTGACTGAGATCGCCGGCAATTGTCATCAGGCCTTTTACCTCAAGGACAGGGACGGCTGGGTGAACCGGCAAGTCTGCATCCAACTGTATAATCTGCTGTGATCGTCCCTGCCGGCATTCGATTTTCTAAAGGAGATTTTTGCATGCTAAAGCGGCGCTACATCCATGCGGTTTTACTTGTGCTGTTAACTTTTTTGGGCGCAGCCCAGGCACAGCAGACCGCGCCGGCGCAGCAAACACCTCGCCGGTTTCTGATGTGGAAAGCCGCGTCCCCTACCGCAACAATATATTTGGTCGGCTCCATTCACGTGGGCGACAGCAGCATGTATCCGCTGCCGAAAGAAGTGGAATTGGCCTTTGCCGCGGCGAAGGTCCTTGCGGTGGAGATCAATATCAAGAATGCTGACCAAGCCAAAATGATCGGCCTGATACAGAAATACGGCCTCTATACGGGCGACGATTCACTCACCAAGCATCTTCCCAAAGAAACGCAAGCCGCGCTGGACGACTACTGCACCAAACACAATGTTCCACGCCAGGGCATGGAGCAGCTGAAGCCGTGGGTCGTTACCGTTACTATCGCTGCCATGGCGTGGCAGCAGGCGGGTGAAGATCCGTCGCTGGGAATCGACATGCACTTTCTGGATGAAAGCAAGCCGCCGCAGCGGATCGATGAACTTGAAACCATGGAGTCGCAACTTTCAATCTTTGCTGAGGCCTCAGAGGAAGAACAGCAAAACATGCTGGCTGCAACCCTGAAACAAGGAGATAAGATCAAAGATCTCATCAAGGGCCTGCAGGCTGCTTACATCGCTGGCGACCCGGACGCTTTGCAAAAAGTGCTGGACGAGCAGGACAACGTCGGTTCAAAAAGCCTGGAGAAAAAACTTCTAGATGACCGCAATCTCGCCATGACGGGGAAAATGGATGAATACCTGAAAGGCAAGGAGCCTGTTTTTGTGGTCGTAGGCGCGGCCCATATCATCGGCGATAAAGGCATCGCAAAACAGCTGCGCGACAAAGGGTACAAAGTTGATCAGGTCGTGCTGGAAGCAAAGTAGCGCGAACTGCACCGCGCTGCGCGATTGCTAAATCGCCTCAGTTCCACTCTTACTTGCGTCCCTGCTTTTCCATCCCGACCCCAGACGGTGTCGCGTCCTTCCCGTTTGGCTCGTATTCAACAATGTATCCGGCGACGGCGCTCGCAGCCACCGTGTACGGGCTGGCCAGATACATCAGTCCGGGGCCGCTACGCCCAGGAAAATTCCGGTTCTGCGCGCTGATCACCACTTGGTCCGGCCGCGTGGAAACTCCCGGCCCGGCGTTGATGCACGCGCCGCAGCTCGGCTCAATCACGATTGCGCCCACTCGCTTGAAAATGTCGAGATAGCCTTTTCGCACGCAATACTCGCGCGTTTCCTGCGAGCCAAACTGGATGTAGAACTTGCAGCTGTCGGCCACGCGTTTGCCTTGTTGCAGTGCGTCGGAAAGCACCTGAGCATACATATCCATGTCAGCGTTTTTGCCCGCGGTGCAGGTGCCGCCATAAGCGATCTCCACCGGCACCGGCGTATTCAAATCGCGAATAAATTTTCCATTCCCCGGATCACCCGGCGTTGCGACCATCGGCGTAATGTCGTCGGCGTTCAACTCAATCACGTGCGCGTACTGCGCGTCCGGATCGCTAAACAATCCTTCGCAATATTTCTCCGCCTCCGCGCGTGACATGCCGCGACGCTCCATCAGGAACTCCACCGTCTTCTGGTCGGGCGCAACAATGCCGGTAAATCCGCCGATCTCAGCCGCCATATTCGTCATGGTGGCGCGTTCGTCCACGCTCAGCGCTTCAATGGCCTCGCCGGAATATTCCATCACCTTGGCCAGCGCCTTGCCGCTGCGTATGTATTCCATGCTTAGCAGCAGCAAAATGTAATCCTTGGCGGTGACATTGGGTTTGCGCTTGCCGCG
>JASLFF010000425.1 GCA_030150795.1 Terriglobales bacterium
ATTATCGGCACCGGACTGATTGGCGGGTCGCTGGCCCTGGCCTTGAAGGCCGCAGGGTTTGGAGGAAAGATCGTTGGTTGCGATCGTCGGGCGGTTGTGGACCGCGCTCGCAGCATGCGCGCCATCGATACCGGGACGGAAGATCCGGTGGAAGCCGTGGCGGGAAGCGATCTGATCGTTCTGGCTACACCCGTGGGCGGAATCATCGATCTGATTGAACGGATTGGGCCAGTCGCGCCGCCGGATGCGTTGATTACCGACGTTGGCAGCACCAAGAAAGAAATCCTTGAGCGGGCGCGCGCCGTTTTTGGCGATCAGGCATCGCAGCGTTTTATCGGCGGCCATCCCATGGCGGGCAAGGAACACAGCGGGCTTGAAAACGCTGAGTCAAAATTACTTTTGAACGCTGTGTGGCTGCTGGTGCCCCAAACGAACCAATCCACAGACCGCGGCAAGATCAAGGAGTATTGCGAGCTGCTGGAGCGAATCGGCGTGCGTATCTTGAAAATGGATGCGGAGCGCCATGACCAGATGTGCGCCTGGACAAGCCACCTTCCGCAGATGATTTCCACTGCGCTGGCGGCGACCCTGATTGAGGAACTGGGGGACAATCCTGACGTGCATGCCATTGGCGGACGCGCCCTGCGCGAGATGACCCGTATCGCTTCCAGCCCTTATTCCATGTGGCGCGACATTGCGCATACCAATACAGCCAACATTGAAAGCGTTCTCAGCAAACTGGAGCAGCGGCTGGTACACATCCGTGAAAACCTTCGCACGCCGGCGCTACGCGACGAGTTTGATCACGCCAACCACTTTGAGCTGGGCACAAGAGACGTTGCTGCAACGGTGCTGGTGCTGCCGGGATGGCAGAACTCCGGCCCTCGGCATTGGCAAACGCTGTGGGAACAACAGAACCCCATTTTTCTGCGGGTGCAGCAGCGGGACTGGGAGTTTCCTCATCGTGACTGGTGGCTGGAACGGATTTCCATAGAGGTGAAGCAATCGCCGCCGCCCATTGTTTTTGCCGCGCATAGCCTCGGTTGTATAGCGCTGGCGCACTGGTGCAAAGCATCGCCTTCTGAGGTACACAAGATCAAAGGCGCATTGCTGGTTGCGCCAGCTGATGTGGATGGCAAAGACGCTCCCAAGCAGCTCAAGGATTTTTCACCCGTCCCGCGTGACCTGCTGCCATTTCCGACCATCGTGGTTGCCAGCAGTACTGATCCATATCTCACAATCCCGCGCGCCCGGGAGTTCGCGCGCTCATGGGGCAGCCGCTTTGTCGATATTGGCGCTGCGGGACATATCAATGGAGAATCGGGTCTGGGCGACTGGCCGGAAGGGAAGCGGCTGCTGAGGCATTTGGTGGAAGGAGAGTGAGTCGAGGCGATAAGGTTTTGAAGGCATATATCTTCGGGTGGGCAGGATTGGCAATCCTTACTGTCTGGCTGAATCGCTGGACTGCTTCGCTCGGGTTCGGATTCATTTCCTGTGTTATCGGTGCAATGGCAGCGACGGCTCAAGTTGATCCTGAAGATCCAAAGCGAAAAGAATGGAAGCGCACTGCCATTGCGCTGATGGTGTTCGGTTGCGTGTTCAGTCTGATAGATCTCATCGACAAATTCGCGCTCTCGTACTTTATCCGCTGATTGCACCCGTCGCCACAGCTAGTTAAAATCATCTGTTTATGAACAAAGTCGTTGCCAGCGCTGATGAGGCCGTCCGCGATGTAAAAGACGGTTCAATGATTATGGTGGGCGGTTTTGGGCTGTGCGGAATTCCTGCCGACCTGATCGATGCCCTTGTTCGCAAGGGCGTAAAGGACCTGACCACAGTCTCGAACAATGCCGGCGTGGACGATTTTGGTCTTGGCAAACTTCTGCAGACGGGACAGATTAAGAAGCATATTGGTTCTTACGTCGGCGAGAACAAGTTATTTGAAAAGCTTGTGCTCACCGGCAAGGTGGTGCTGGAACTGAATCCGCAAGGCACGCTGGCCGAGCGCATTCGCGCGGGCGGTGCGGGTATCCCGGCATTTTTCACTCCCACCGGCGCGGGCACAGTGGTTTCAGAAGGCAAAGAGATACGCGAATTCGACGGCCGGCCTTATGTGATGGAACGCGGCCTGAAAGCCGACTTCGCTCTGATCAAGGCCTGGAAGGCCGACCGCTGGGGCAATCTGGTCTTTCACAAGACCGCAAGAAACTTCAATCCTGTGATGGCTACGGCGGCGCGGGTCACGATTGTCGAGGTGGAAGAAATAGTAGAGCCCGGGCAGCTTGATCCGGACGGCGTGCACCTGGCCAGCGTTTACGTGAAGAGAATCGTGTTGAGCACAGGACAAGAAAAGCGTATTGAGAAGCATACGGTCAGGAAGCGGGCCTGAAGAGTCAGGTAACGATCGCGCGTTACTCGGAGCAATACCGTTAACGTAGAGACGTAGCATGCTACGTCTCTATACAGAGCTCATTGCGATTGCGGGGGATCATCTATGGCGACAATACCGGTCAATAAAGCGGACAAGCAGAAAGACGTAGAGAAGCGCGAGCGTATTGTGAAACGCATTGCGCGCGAGATGCAGGATGGTTTCTATGTGAACCTGGGCATTGGCATGCCCACGCTGGTGGCCAATTACATTGCCCCCGGAGTTGAAGTGATTCTGCAAAGCGAGAATGGTATGCTGGGCGTTGGGCCGTTTCCATTTGAAGGCGAAGAAAATCCCGACCTGATCAATGCCAGCAAGGAGACTGTGACGGAAGTTCCGGGAACGGCATATTTTTCCAGCGCCGATTCATTCGCCATGATTCGCGGCGGGCACATTGATCTGAGCGTGCTGGGCGCAATGGAAGTGGACGAAGAAGGCAATCTGGCCAACTGGATGATCCCCGGAAAAATGGTGAAAGGCATGGGCGGAGCCATGGACCTGGTGGCAGGCGCAAGGCGCGTGATTATCGCCATGGAACATACGACCAAGGACGGCACGTCTAAGATCCTGCCAAAATGCACTCTTCCCTTAACGGGAATGAAAGTTGTGAACACCATTGTGACAGAGATGGCTTACATCAATGTCACGCCGCAAGGCTTGATGTTGGAAGAGGTTGCGCCCGGCTTGACAGCAGAAGACGTGCAAAAGGCGACTGCGGCCCAATTGATTGTAAGCCCGAATTTGAAGACAATGGAGTTTTAAGAACAACCAAAGCCTTTTTCAGGCAATCGGAAATAGAGTTGACGACGGAGGAAAGCAAATGCGTGCAGATCGTGCTGAAGTTTCCTGGGATTCCGAGAAATCAAAGTGGGTAGTTAAAATTTCCATTGGCGAAGAAGTCATTCGCCGTTATTGCAGTCTGCCCCAGACCGCAGGCGAATCGGACCTTCGATCAGCAGCGCAATCAACGCTCAAAGATGAAGGCTATGAGCTTGAGGGCGAGGCGATTACAGTCCAACATCCTCAAGCTGCTTAATTTTCACGGCTGAAGCGTGCACTCCCGATCATCGCCTGGTTTCTGCCAGTGCGGGCGAGGCTTGAGCAAGCTCTTTGAGCGATTCTGTATAAGGCGCCTTGGCGATCCCTCGCTCGGTGATGATCGCCCCAATATACTTGCTGGGAGTAACGTCAAAGGCCGGATTCTCCACCAGCACGCCATCGGGCGCAACTTGTTTGCCGGCGTGGTGCGTCACTTCCCGGGCTGAGCGTTGCTCAATGGGAATTCCATCGCCGCTGTGCATGTTCATATCCACGGTGGACCACGGCGCGGCAACGTAAAAGGGAATCGCGTGCTCTTTGGCCAGGACGGCTACGCTGTAAGTGCCAATCTTGTTGGCTACGTCACCATTGGCCGCAATGCGGTCTGCGCCCACGATGACCGTTTTGATCTTGCCCTGGCGCATCATTGCGCCCGCCATATTGTCGGCAATGAGCGTGGTCTGGATGCCATCTTTCATCAGCTCCCATGCGGTGAGCCGCGAGCCTTGCAGAAACGGCCGAGTTTCATCGGCAAAGACATGCAGCTTCTTTCCGGAATCAATAGCCGCCCGGATAACGCCAAGCGCGGTGCCATAACCGCACGTCGCTAAAGCGCCGGCATTGCAGTGCGTTAGGACCCCGCCGGACGAAGGCATAAGCGTGGCACCGTGGCGGCCCATGGCCTCATTCGCAGCAATGTCTTCCACCAGCATTTTTTGCGCTTCTTCCACCAGGTTGATCTTTACCTGGTGAACACCCTGCGGGGCCGCAGCTTCAAAGGTCTGCTGCATGCGGCGGATGGCCCAGAAAAGATTCACGGCCGTGGGCCGGGTTTCTCCCATGGTCCGGCAGATCTGGCCGAATTCAGTACGCAAGGTTGCAATGTCCGGCGCGGCGGAATGCTTGACGCCGAGCGCGATACCCATCGCGGCAGCCACGCCGATCGCAGGAGCGCCGCGGACGATCATGTCGCGAATGGCGGTTGCGACCTCATGATAGGTGTTGCAGGTTACAAAGACTTCCTCCATGGGCAACCGCGTTTGATCAATAAAGCGGACTCCCTGGCTGGTCCATTCAAGTGTGCGAATCATCTACTTAGATTGTAATTGGTGAGAGAATGGCGCGCATCTTCCGCACAGGGCATAGAAAGGCGAGTCTGAAAAGCACAATATGAACCTGCTCCGCGGTGAGGCGGAACTGTTGAATCAATAATCCTGTCTTCGTGCTAGTTGGGCCGCCTTGGTACCACCTGTTCATCGATGATCACAAACTGCGCCGGGCAGCTATTCGATCCGCAGATCACGGGCACCACGCCGCGCATTTGCCTGCGGGTGATCAAGCCCAACGTGCCGCATTCCGGACAGGAAAGCACGGCCCAATAAGGATCTTCCTGGTCGCCGACCTCGCCCGCGTTTTCCAGCACAAAGATAGTCCCCGGCTCCATTTGTTCCGGAAGCCATTCCGTCACAATGTTCAGCTCTGCCACCATGGTCACCTCCGCCACTTCTGCTTCTCCTTTGGACCTGCATTCAGGCGCGCAGACGGTTTTAAGAACTTCGCCGTCTACTCGCGTTTCTCGCCGCCTGCTTCTGCGCCGGACGGCGGTTGAATATCTCAGCCCGGACTTCCTTCACAGCGTCACTCAGGCACACGCCCAGCAGGGGCTGGCGCGAGTTCTTGAGTATGTCGATCACCTGGCGCTCTGAGTTTTCCAGGTAAATGCGTTTGCCATCGGTCAACAGGTGATAGTCCGATCCGTTGCTTACCGCTTCCGCCAGCCGCCTTCCGAATTCCTTCTGCAGGAACTTCATGATGCGGCGGACGCGTTGCAGCGGAAAGCCCTTGCGGCGGAGAGCGCAGATCACCGCGATCTCCGTGAGGTCGTCAAACGAGTACAGCCGGATGCGGCCTTTGCGTTGCGGCTGCACAATGCCGCGCTCGTCCCACCACTGCAGTTGCCGAGGCGTGATGCCCGTAAGTTTCACCACCTGCGCCGATGTAAAACGCTGATCCATTGCGTATAGGAAATGTTTAAAACATTTCTTCCTATAAATGTTTGATTCATTTTAGGAGCAGTATCTAGAAAGTCAACAGGAAATGTGCAAGGACGAAGAAGCAAGACCCTTGAAACGCAGAGGAAAGGAGGAAACGGAGGAATCGGGATCAACAGCTCACCACGGATGAACACAGATTGTGCGATCAGGCATTTGGCAAGTCTGTGCTGCCGCCGCCCACAAAATGGACAACCTCTAATTTGTCCCCGCTTTTAAGAGTAGTTGTCTCCCATTGGGCTCGGGGAACGATTTCAAGATTCAGTTCCACGGCCACGCGGTCCGGCTTCATGCCGAGCTGTGCGATCAATGCAGCGACGGTCAGGCCGTCAGGAAAGTCGCGTTGTTCGCCGTTGATTTGGAGGGTCATGGAGAAGCTCTTGGCTCTTGGCCTTTGGCTCTTAGCTCGAGTATCGTAAATACAAATTGATCGTCAAAACAACCATTCAGACACTAAAGCGGTCCGAGTGATACTGCCGAAAAGCAAAGATCCAAAAGCTAATAGCCAAAAGCCAACAGCCAAGAGCCGCAATCAATATCCTCTCTTCTTGTCCACTTCATTCAGCAGCGGCTCGCCCGCGAGAAAGCGTTTCATATTGTCGAAGATAAGCCGGTAGTGGCGATCCCAGAGGCGTTCGGTCACAGCGGCGGTGTGCGGCGTAATCAGAATGTTGTCCAGCGACCAGAAAGGCGAGGTTGCCGGCAATGGCTCTTCATTAAAGACATCCAGTGCCGCTCCGGCGATACGGCGATGTTGAAGCGCGTCAAGCAAAGCGGCTTCATCGATCAGTGGCCCTCGCGCCACGTTGATCAGGTACGCATCGGGCTTCATTTTGCCCAGCCGTGCGGCGTTCATGAGTCCGGTGGTTGCGGGAGTCACCGGCGTGCAGAGCAGAACGTAGTCAGCGCGGGGCAGAACTTCGTCAATCTGGGCGGAGCCATAAACCTCATCCGCGCCGTCAAGCCCCTTGGCAGGATTTTCCCGGATGGCCAGGATTTTCATGCCCAGCGCTTTGGCGCGCGACGCGAACTCGCGTCCAATGCTGCCCATGCCGACGACGAGAACGGTGGAATCGGCCACCTCACGCGGACGGGGTTGCGTATGCCAGAGCTGGTCCTGTGACCACTCATGCTTTGCCTGATATTGCATTGCCTGTGGCAGCCGCTTGGCCACCGCCAACAGAACGGCAATCGCATGCTCGGCGACGACAGGACCATGTATCCCCGTTGAGTTGGTGACGACAACCTTGCTCTGGATGAGTTCCGAATACATGAGCTGGTGAACGGCGGCGGCGGGCGAATGGATCCAGCGCAGCTTTTTGGCGGCAACAAATTGTTCCGGGCGAAGCGACCAGCCGATAAAGACATCAGTGTCGCCAATTTCGTCCGGCACACGGTCATAGTTCTGGAGCTGGACGACTGTATGGCTGGGAAAATCTTTTTGCAGGCGTTCGCGTATCCAAGCCGGTGCATGCCAGAGTTCAAAGCTGTGGTAATGGACAATCAGGATTTTCATGGGGCATTCAATATGGTTCGGATATTTGGTGCTCAGCTTTTCTCTGAAATCCCGAGCGCAGCGTGGGATCGCTATGCCCGTAAACTCTCTTTGGGCAGCAATAATTCACCTTTAATTTGTCGCGGCTATAGCGATCCCTCGCTACGCTCGGG
>JASLFF010000435.1 GCA_030150795.1 Terriglobales bacterium
ATCCAATTGAATCGATGTCAGGCAGAATCGAACAAACAATGATCAAACACCAGAAATGCCAGTCCTTGCGCCAGTCAGATGTACCGGCCTGTCCTACCGCCGTTCCAACGAATGCGTGGGTAAAAAGACTCGCCATTCGCCTATTGTTTCAGATCATGTCGCAAACCGTTTAGAATCCCTCTTGGACCCCTTGGTGTCTAATAAAAGTGATGGTTTCTGCTTTCCTTAAATCAGTATGTCTGCGTTTTCTCCCGGTTGTTCTGCTGCTGGCGACCGCTGTGTCCGGCCAGTCAAAGGCCCCCGCCGGCCCTTTGCCGCAAACCTTTAGCGGTTGGCGCATCGACTCCAAAAGTGTGAAGGCTTCCAAAGATCCGGCCGCCGCCGATGCCACTGACGCGCCTGTCCTGAAAGAATATGGCTTCACCGACCTGGAGAGCGCCGCCTATAGCCGCAATGGCCGCAAAATGCAAATCAAAGCTGCCCGCTTTAGCGATGCTACTGGCGCTTTCGGGGTATTCACCTATTACGTCCAACCGCAGATGCAGGTGGAGAAAATTGGAGACCGCGGCGCTTCCAGCAATACACGGATACTTTTCTTCAAGGGCAATATCCTGGTGGACGCGACAATCGAGCATCTCAGCGCCATGTCCGGCGCCGATCTCCGCTCACTGGCCGATGCGCTGCCACGACTTACGAGTGAAAACGGCAAGTTGCCCACGCTTCCTGCAAATCTTCCTTCACAGTCTCTTCAGCGCAACACCAGCCGCTATGTCATCGGGCCAGAAGCGCTGGCCCGCCTGGGAGTGCCAATTCCGGCGCAACTCATCGACTTCAGCAAGAGCGCGGAAGTGGCGATTGGCAAGTATCGGACTTCTCAGGGAGAGGCTTCAATGACTCTGGTGGGCTATCCCACGCCGCAAATCGCCAGGGAACGAATGGATGCCATGCAGGCCGCTTCTCTCAATGGCGGACCGTTCTACTTTAAGCGCACTGGTCCGTATGTTGTCGCAGTGAATGGCAACATACCCGCCGATGAGGCGCAGTCTCTTCTTGCATCTGTCAATTACGACGCAGATGTGATGCCACTGCAGCCCACCAAACCCAGGCCGACTGAAGATCGCGCCGGTTTTATCTTTGCGTTGGTCATGTTATGTGTCATAGCGATATTGGCTGCGCTGGTGTTTGGCTTTGTTTTTGGCGGGGTAAGAATCCTGGCCAACAGGATGTTCCCAAATCGGTTTTTCAGTCGGCCAGAATCAGTGGAGATTATCCGTTTGGACCTTAGGCAGGGCGATAAGTAGCTGAAAAATAGCTGCTTATAGGGAATGAAAGGCCTCGAATGACATTTTTTGTCATTTGAAAGTAGATGTTGATAAGATTGTTAAGTTATTGAAAACAAAGGTATCTATTCTCCAAAAATTCCTTGACACTGCCTTTCGCTGCCCAATAAGATTTCGCCAGAAAGTTCTGATGGTCTTTTTCGAACTCCGTTGGAACTATTCTCCCTTGAAAGAGAAGGCCGTCCTGTTGCCGGACGGCCTTTTCATTGTTCTGGTCGCTTCGCGACAACCCGCTACGGAGTTTTGCTGCGTTGAAAGATCGTTCTGCTCCTGATGCGAGCCGCTCGGCGGGCCGAGCCTCGCGGCTTGGACGATGGTGGACAAAATTTGGCGCTACGCACCAGCAGTGGTAAAGAATTGTTTTTGAAAATCTGCGGTCATCAGCGTTGATCTGCGGCAAAGGATTACTTATCCATCTCATACGCGGTCTTCAACCATTTTTTAACTTCCGCATCGATGTCTTTCAGAGACGTGATCTCAATCCTGTGTGTGATGCGGTCTTTCTTTGCCAGACCTCCGGTATCGATGAGCCGTTTTGGAACTTTGGTGTCCTTGAGCGCTAGTCCCAGATCGATCCGCGTGCGTGTGGTCGGTTTGATCTGCGCGAACACGTGGTTGCGGTAGAGCGGCACCATAGTCTGGCAGGGACAGACTTTCACATCCGAGCCCATGCTGCGTCCCAAGACCAATAGCTCGTCAAAGATTGGGCGCAAGACCTCTTTGCCGCCAGAGTACATCTTCTCCACATACTCCTCTGCATTTTTGAGGTAAGTTTCCGGAGTGCCATCATCGCCCTTGCCTAGCGATTGCTCGGCGATCCACCACGCGTAATTCATTCCCATACCGTGCTTTTCCTTGAGCCACGCGCGGCGTTCTTTTTCCGTCGCCGGACCTTCCTTGTTCACGAATTTGATCCATTCTTCTAGTGTCCGGCCGGTTTTCTGCTTCAGGGCAGCAAGCGAGTTCTGGTACATGCCAAGGCTGGGATGGACGTCATAGGTGGAAGAGGCAGATTGTTTTCTTGTGGCAGGCATAAATCTTCCTTTGGCGCAGCAGTTTACTACCGTTCTATCTCTCGCGTCATGGGCGTGACTGGCTGAAGATGTCAATTATCTGCATCGTATTACGAATAATTTGGAATTTCTGTGTCACTAAAATGCCTTCTCGCGACTCAATGCCCTTTGAAGGGTTTTTCCGGGAGCCTTTCAAAAACCCCCGAACCCGAGGCCCCAACCCGTGAAGAAAATCAGATACCCCCTCATGATTGTCATCGCGCTTATCGGCGCTTTTACTCTTTACTCTGAACAAAAGCATCAATCGCTTGCCCAGCAGGGCAAGAACATTTTCCGCAATGACACGTTCGGCGACCAGGACTTCTGGGGTGGCACGCTCCAGTTGCACAAAGCCATTGAAGGTTCACAGCACGGCGGCGTAGGGCCGGGTGTCTCTCCGGCAACAGCGCTGGCAGTAGGATTAAAAGTTGATCAAGACGCACTCCCTCCAGCGCTCGTCCAGCAAATCAAAGCCGGAAAGGTTGACCTCAACGATCCCGCGGTTACTCTG
>JASLFF010000514.1 GCA_030150795.1 Terriglobales bacterium
GATGGCCACGGTAGAGATGGCGGTACGCGGGAATGCGTACCAGCCATGCTTGCGCTTCATAAAGAAAGTAGAGCACCGCCAGAACAAGAATGGAATACAGCAGGCTGGTGCGGTTCATCTTCAAAAAGAAACTCCTGCAGCGGTCCTCGATACCCAAGTATTCTCTCCATCAGCTGTGCGGACGACAATCAAAAAACTAAGGGGGCGCTTGCGCGTCCCCTTTGGTTTTGATTTGAAAGCCAGTTATTTCTTCTTGGCTTTCTTTTTTGCCTTTTTCTTGGTTGCCATGTTTCTATTCTCCCTTTCCATTTTTCATGGATGTGCGGTCCTAAGTAAAAAACCGCAATTGATGAATGTATAGAGTGGTTGAAAATCGAAGTCAAGAAAAAAATTGATGTCATCTTTGATTGCCGGAGGGGGCAAGATCGTCCGAAAGTCATTTCAGAGCGGAAACGCAATCATGATTTTAAAAACAATTTTCTGTGCCGATGAGAAACAGCCTTGATCTAAGCGAGGTTCGTGCATGTTTGAAAATGATCTTGTTCCCGGCGTGAAGAGATCAAGCAAAAATAAATTCTCCAAAGCGATGACGCGCCGGTACCTTGGTAACCAATTATTTTTTTGCCATGCGGCCGTTTCGGCAACCGGAAACGATGCATGCGAAGCACGATCAATGCCGGGTAACGAGCTTGAAAAGTCCGATACCGGCGATGGAATCCTGGAATGCGTGGGCCATCATGCCTGGCCGCAGGCTCTTCCGCAGGTGGGCGAGTATGCCGAAAAAAATTCCATAGAACCCGATCACAATCATCATTCGCGTACCCTGATATCCATGCGCAAGCCCAAAGACGATTCCTGAAGCAACGATGCCGACGATCGCATTGCGGCCAAGCGCGCCAAATTGGCGCTGTAAATATCCGCGGAAGATAATTTCTTCAAACAAGCCCGCGCATACGCTCAAGAGCACAAAGAGTGCGGCCTCAAGATAAGTGTGGGGAGCCATTGGGCCCAGAAGGCGCACGGTATCGTCGACCGACTTCTGCATATTGTGGAGATCGATAGTGCCAAGGGCAACGCGAATCCCGAAAAGAAGCAATAATGATGTAACCCAAAACCCAACGGCCAGAGCAACATCCAGCAAAAACGCCTCCACGGTTTTCCAGCGTCCGCCGATCAGGTCACGCATACGCACGCCGCGCAGGCGAATGCCGAACCAAATCAGAAGGATCAGGATCAGTTGCGTGACAAACGTCCCGCCATAAAGCACAATTCGCGACCCCGATCCTTTCACCGCACCGACCTTCGACGAACCCAGAAAAGAATTGCCCAGGATCAAGGCCGTGACCAGTAGCGTATGCCACAGCGGCGCAATCAGAGCCGGCTTGTCCGGCGCCGGCGGGGCAACGATGGGTTCGGTGACGGTTACGGAAAATTCAGGGGTTGGCTGCGGGTCAATGAACTCGGTCATAGTTTTGGAAGCGCGCTGGCGCTGAGCTTCATCTTATAATGAAGGGTTTGGTTTCCTAAGGAGAGATTTATGGAAGATGTTGTCATTATCAGCGGGGTGCGCACGCCCATCGGAAAATTCCAGGGAGCGCTGGAGCCGCTATCGGCCCCTCAACTCGGCGCGATCGCGGTGCGCGAGGCGGTAAAGCGGGCCAAGGTCGATCCTCCGCAGGTGGACGAATGCATTATGGGGCTGGTGGTGGCCGCTGGTCTGGGACAGAATCCGGCGCGCCAGGCCGCGCTGGGTGGCGGATTGGCTAATACGGTGGGGGCGATGACCATCAACAAAGTCTGCGGCTCAGGACTGAAAGCAGTGGCGCTGGCGACGCAGGCCATCCAGACCGGGAATGCTGAGATTGTGGTGGCGGGCGGCATGGAATCAATGACAAATGCGCCGTATTTATTGCCGCAGGCGCGGAAGGGTTACAGGCTGGGGAATTCGCAGATCGTCGATTCCGTGGTGAATGACGGCCTTTGGGACATATACAACAACTACCACATGGGTATGACGGGCGAGAACGTCGCCCAGAAATATGGCGTCACGCGTGAACAGCAGGACGAATATGCCGTGAGCTCGCACCAGAAAGCGGTGCAGGCGTGGAAAGAATGCCGCTTCAAGAGCCAGATTGTTCCGGTGGAGCTGCCGGCAAAGAAAAAGGGCGAAGCGCCCGTGCTGTTTGAGAAAGATGAAGGCCCGAGGGAGGACACAACTGCAGCGGCGTTGGGCAACCTGAAACCGGTATTCAAGAAAGATGGCACTGTTACCGCCGGCAACGCGTCCACGATGAATGACGGCGCGGCGGCAGTGGTAGTGACGTCAGCCTCACGGGCGAAGCAGCTTGGCGCACAGCCGATGGTCCGTGTGGTGGCGCAGGCGACCAGCGGTACGGCTCCCGAGTGGGTGATGATGGCGCCGGTGGAAGGCATCAGAAAAATCTGGGCCAAGACCGGATGGAAGCCGGAAGATGTGGATTTGTACGAGATCAATGAGGCGTTTGCCGTGCAGTCTGTGGCGGTGATTAAAGAATTGGGCATCGATCCCGCTCGGGTCAATGTGAACGGTGGCGCGGT
>JASLFF010000515.1 GCA_030150795.1 Terriglobales bacterium
AAGACCCGATGCTTTGTTTGGTCGCTTCTGAGATGCTGCAGGGTGACAAAGGCACGAAGAACGCCATCGCGGAGGAGGTTTTGCGAGCCTCCAAACCAGCCCACCAGGGCATCAGAAGAAATCAGGTTTCTGAGAGAATCCTGCTTGATGTGCCGTTCACAAGCTTGCTCCAGATGCTTACCCACGTCCATACTCGGAGTAAACGTCTTTACAAGACCGTCCAGCGCGATCGCCGAGCGTATGTACTTGATGATGTCCCGCTGCGGCCATATTCCATTCTCACGGGACAAGATGAGCAAATCCAGCATGATCAGAGTAATGCTCTTGCGCAGCCGCGATTCTCTGGCGCGCTCCTCGTACCATCCCCGAGCCACTCCTTCCAGTCCTCGGCGGAAACCCGACACGTTAGCATTCTTGGCAAAGGTTGTGATCTGAAAAAAAGATTCACACATGCTTTCCAAATCGCCTCGCGCATAGGCCAGCGTCATCGAGATGAGGTGGCGCCGTGAATAGCGGCTCAGGACGCCTGAGATTCCAAAGTCGATATAACCAACCACGTTACCGGCCATAATCATGAGATTGCCGGGGTGAAGGTCGGCATGAAACATTCCATGCAGGAAAGCATCTCCAAGGAAATTGTCGATCAGGCGGCTGCCGAACACAGTAGGATTGAACCCGGAGTCCGCAGAAAGACTTTTTGCCTCCTGATGTCTCAGGTATTCCGATATGGTCATACCCTCCAGGAATTCGACAGTGAGAATTCTGGCTGTCGTGCAACTCCAGAAGACAACCGGAACTTTCTCGTTGGGGTTGTCGCGGGCATTGCGTCGCAATTCATCCATGTAGTGGGCTTCGCGGCGAAAATCAAGCTCATCCTGGGTCCAGGCAATGAACTCCTCTGTGGGCGGAATGATCCAATAGAGAAACCTGAAATGGAACAGTTTGACGGTGTTTACCAGGAACTTGAGGGCGGAAATATCCGCGTGAAAGTCGATGAGGATGGTAGGACGCCTTACCTTGACCGCGAGTTTCTGCGATCGCAACATGGCGACATGCACCTGACCGATGGAACCGGTGGCGATGGGCACAGGATTGATGGAATCGAATACCTCGGCAGGTTTGCGGCCCAGGTCCTCCGTGAACGTCCGCTCGACCTCTTCGTAGGCGAACGGCGGAACGCGGTCGAATAGACTGAACAGCGCGCGGCAGTACTCCAAAGGCAGCAAATCCGATTGCAGCGCCATCATCTGGCCGAATTTGATGAACGTCCCGCCTATCTCTTCGAATGCCAGCCGAAACCGCTCAGGGCCGGGCAGAGTAGGGTTGGGGAGTTTTTGAACAAGCCATTGCCAGCCTGAAAATCGCTGAATGAGAAAGTGGGCGAGAAGATGGCGGAGGGCGATGCAGAAAATCCGGATAAACCGCCGAAAGCTTCTGCTCGTCCTCATCGTCGCTCACCTTCGGCAGAGAAACCGGCCCGCAGTGCTCACGCCACTTCGGCAAATAACCTTCTCCGCACCAAGGCCACCGTGTCTTCCACGGTCTTGATGGAGGCCATTTCTTCTTCCGTGGCCTGGAACTTGAATTCGCTTTCCACGTTGACGGCAATTTCAAGAATAGCCAAGGAATCAAGTCCCAGGTCGCCTTCGTACGAAGCGGAGTCAGGGAT
Source organism: Terriglobales bacterium (assembly GCA_030150795.1). The sequence goes on from JASLFF010000515.1 coordinate 1,670, forward strand.
TTGGTCTGTAGAGATGCCTGTCACCTGGCTGATTGCTTCCTTGACTTTGGGCCTGATTGCGTCGACATCCATCGTCCTCTGCTCCTGGTGTAATGTGACGACTCAAGAGTGAGCCGCAGTGCCTCGAGTTAAAGACAATGGACCGGGAGGAATTTGCAGGAACAAGCTCCAAAAGGAAAGTTGCTGCACAAAAATTGTTGCAACGTAACGGATATGCAGCAAAAAGTCCGCCTGACGTTTGTCTCAACGTAGGTGTGGTGAGAATGGCTCCCTTTATGAACGACAAGGTCTCTGTCTTGCTGGTGGATGATCATGCGCTGGTGCTCCGTGGACTTCGGCGGCTCCTCGAAGACGATCCCGAAATAGAAGTCATAGGCGAGGCAGGCGATGGCGCAACCGCGGTGGAACTTGCGTGCCGTCTGCGACCGGCAGTGGTCATAATGGATTGTGCGCTTCCCGGAGTCAATGGCCTCATTGCAACCAGCCGGATTGTCGCCAGTTGCCCGCAAACATGTGTCCTCATGTTGAGCATGCATTCGGAGGAAACATGGGTCCGCAAGGCGTTCCAAAGCGGCGCGCGGGGATATGTGCTCAAAAATGCCGGAGATCTGGACCTGGCGAACGCAGCCAAGCTTGTGGCTGCAGGCAAAGTTGTGCTCGACCCTCAACTGACACACGCGGAGCATCTGAAGGGCGAGCGGGATTACGGACTCACCTCGCGCGAACTGCAGATCCTGCAATTCATTGTCGACGGCAAGTCGAACAAGGAGATTGCGAGCCATCTTGATCTCAGCGCCAATACGGTTGCCGTGCACCGTGCCAACATGATGCAGGCATTAGGTATGCACAAGACCGCGGAGTTAGTGACCTATGCCCTTCGCAACGGGCTGGTGGACCCGATGTGAGACTCTCCTGCCAAGCGCCTTATTGACTAATATGGTCATTGCGGTGTGAAGAGCCAGCCTCTAACGAAGAAAAGAATTTACTGCGCCGTTGTTTGAACCGTATAGCGCTTCTCAACCAGGGTGTCGCTTCCTTCCGTGATCTGAATGATCCGATTGGCGGCGACACGTTCAAAAGTCTGGACTGACCCGGAGCACGGCCAGCGCACGATCAGTTTGTCGACTTCCGTGCTGGCGCCCAGTCCAAAATGCAGCCTCAGGGCGCTTTGTGACCCGTAGCTGTCGCCCAGAACAACTTCTCGCGCCTGCTGCTGCCCGTTGACCTTAACGACCACGCGCGAGCCAACGGCATCACGGTTGGAGACGGTACCGATTAACTCAACCTGCAGCCAGTTGCGTTCGAGCCCCACCAGATTTTTCAGGAGGGCGTGGCGGTCAGTCGACGCGGCCACTGCAATGTCCATGACTCCACGGTTCCAGAAATCTGCTACCGCTACTCCCCTGCTGTTTGTAATTAAATCGGTCCCGGTGGCATGGCCCATTTCTGAAAACGTTCCGTCAGCATTATTATGGAGATAACGATTGCGCTCCCATCCGTGCCAGGACTGTGTGCGAAAAAATGCCGGATCAAAGAAGATGCCGGTTTTGTATTGCCTCTGGTTGACTACAACGTTATTTAGGAAATCGAGTTCGATTTCTGAGCCTTTCTCATTGTAAACCCATCCGTTCGCAGCATAGACATCTTGCCACCCGTCATTATCGAAATCTGCAAAGCAGGCGCCCCAGAACCAGCCCGGCGGGTTGGCATTGGCTTTCAGCGTAACGTCTTCAAATGTGCCGTCGCCCTTGTTTTGCAGCAGGGTATTCCCGGATGCCATCTGTTGAAAGACATCGACAAAGCCAAGGCCCGACTGGCGCATGATCTCCATGTATAACGGCATGTCGGTCTTCCACGTACCTTCTGTCACCGACTTCAGCATATAGCGCTTTACTGTGGGCGCTTCCGCATACCACGAATGCTCAGACCGGATGTGGGTCACGTAAAAATCAAATTTGCCGTCATTATCGTAGTCAACGAACGAAGCGCTCATGCCGGCTCCATACGCCAGCGTGTTGCTTTTGACCGTAATGTCCTTGAATGTACCGTCGCCATTGTTCCGATACAGCGTTTTTCGCCCGAAGTCGTTCACCACGTAGAGGTCGGGATAGCCGTCGTCGTTGAAGTCGCCCCACACTACACCCAGGCATAATCCTTTGTCCCCGACTCCGGCCTGTTCCGTTACGTTGGTAAAAGTGCCGTCGCCATTATTGTGATAAAGCTGATTAGGCTCGCCGTTGCGCGAATAGAAGGTTGTCGGAATGTCTTTCCTGGGGTCCATGTAGCGGCCTACGTAGAGATCAAGAAATCCGTCGTTGTCATAATCTGCCCAGGCCGCCACGGTAGTGCAACTGTCAGCGCCAAGTCCGGATTCTTTGGTTACATCTGTAAACGTGCCATCGCCATTGTTGTGAAATAACTGATTAGGACGAAACGTTCTGCTCACGAACAAATCTTTGTAGCCATCATTGTCATAGTCGGCAAACACTGCCGCACTGACACCATCCAGGCCGGCCAGGCCGGCTTGTTTGGTCACATCTTCGAAGGTGCCGTCACCGCGATTGCGATAGAGTCTGGATTCAACGCCATCAGGAATGAACAGATCATAAAGTCCATTGTTATCGTAATCGACCGCTGTAATGCCGCCTGGGCCGTATCGGATCATCCCAAACCGCAATGGTTCGTTCAGGAACAGCGGGTAATACTGGTTCTGAAAATCCACTCCTGCTGCTGCAGCCACATTCAGGAAGTGCGGCTTTTCAGAGAGCATGCGTTCGCCGCGGATCAGAGAATATCCGGCCATTTTTAGTCCATCGTTCGTTCGGTCCCAGGTAATTCTGAAATACGCGCGGTCGATGCTCGATCGCCTGGCGCCTTGCAACGTGCCGATACATTCAAACCGTACGCTGGTGATGAGGGGCCGGGACCTCTTCCATTGTTCCATCCTGTGCAGGTGCATCGCCATTTCTTCTATGTGGTCGAATGATTCCATGTAAGTACGCCATTCGGATAGGGCTCCACCACAGTCCATGGGCTGCTGCTCTGCGATGAAATGATGGATCTGGATACCGTCCAATTCGCGCTCCGCCACCGGATTGTTAATCCCAAGGCCGGTCCCTCCAAATCGGGGCGAATAGAATTGTTCCAGTTGGGAAAACTGAAAAGATTTCAGGCACTCAATAATTTCTTTGAGTGTATTTACCACTGAACGGCCAGTTTGAAAAAAATCTTCTCCATTTTTCTCAATGGAATTGAAAAATGGCAGGCTGCCGCCCTTGAAGGGGTTCCATTTGCTCATTCAAACCTCGAACATTGCAGACTCTTCTACGTGTCATTTGACAGATGGAGGGCTCCGATTTGCGCTGCGCGGAGAAGCACGCAAATATGCTCAGGAAGTAAAATATTTTCGTGATATTCTCGGTGCGTGTTTCGCTGGATTACTTCCGGTCGGCCCGCCTCAGCTTTGTTTCTGGGCCTTGTTATTGCGATTGTCGCGGCATTGTATCTGGCTTATTTGAACCGCAGGCTATTGGCAAGAATTTCGTCCCTTTCGGAGCAACGCAATGAGCTGGCGCAAAAGCTGGTTTTAACCCAGGAGTCTACGCTGCACCACTTATCCCGGGAGTTACATGACGAATTTGGGCAAATTCTCACTGCCATTGGCGCCATGGTCTCCCGGCTGCGCAAACAATTTACTGCTGAACCGGCCTTGTATTCTGACTTGCGCGAAATCAGCGGGGCCGCACAAGCCGCTCTGGACAAGGTCCGCAGTCTTTCACAAGCGCTTCATCCCGCGATTCTGGATGAGAGTGGGCTGGAGAGCGCTCTGGATTGGTTCATTCCAAGATTGGAAAAGCATACTCGCATCAAGATGTCCTATGAGAAATCAGGGATTTCTTTTCCGGTTGAAAGTGGCGCTGGCGTTCACATTTATCGCATATTGCAGGAAGCTTTAAACAACGTTGCGCGTCATGCCGGAACTGGTGATGCAAGCATAAGGCTGAAGTATCTGCCCGATGCATTGCTATTGGAGGTAGAAGACCACGGCCTCGGGTTGGACTCACGGCCCACGAAACGAGGGATTGGACTGGTGGTGATGCGGGAGCGCGCGGAACTCATCCGAGGAAAGCTGGAGTTCTTACGGCCGTCGGAGGGCGGCACGCTCGTACGCCTGAGCATACCAAAAGCCAGCCTGCATCAACATGAACGATTCGAGCCTCTTGTTGCGGAGGGAACAGCAGGGAAATGACGCAAGGACGTTTGCGTTGAGCGCGAGGACAGCGACAGTCATTCGCCAACCACATTCTGAAGCTGCATTAAACCAATCTGTTCATCCAGGGCTGCGCTGAGAGATTTGCATATGAAACGGATTGAGTCATGCTCTAATGAATGAAAGAACGGCAGACATAGTAATCGCTGGGCCACGTCCACGGTTGTCGAAAGATCGCCGCAACGGAAAGGAAACTTGCGAATCACCGGCTGCAGATGGGCCGGCGGAAAGTACCGGCCACACTCGATTCCGGCCTTCTTCAGTTGCCGCCATATCTCATCCCGGTCTCGTTGGCGAACGTTTTCGGGCAGAAGCACGGGAAAGGCAAACCAGCTAATCTTTACGTTCGGGTAA
>JASLFF010000572.1 GCA_030150795.1 Terriglobales bacterium
CCACAGCAATCGCAGAGAGCAGGCGCGTCAGCGACGATAGGTCGGTTAAGTCGCCTTCCATCAAATCCACTTCATTCTCTATGCCCAGATGGCGCAGACGCCATTGCGTATCAGACGATCGCCGGGCCAGAAGGCCATAAACCTTGTAATCTTTTTCCAAAAGGAGTTTCGAAAGATACGCGCCATCTTGTCCCGTCACTCCAGTGATCAGCGCTTTTTTGCTCATTCCTACCGTTCTCCGCTCGATTGAGCGTGCTTTCTCACGCAGTGCTCGATTTTACCTGACGTTCCGCGCAAGACCGGCAAAGCTATTTCGCTTTGGCCAGTTGCTCCATTTCCTTTTCGTCGATGACTTGCACGCCCAGCTCGCGGGCCTTGTCCAGCTTTGAGCCGGGGTCTTCACCGGCGATTACATAATCTGTCTTTTTGCTGACGGCGCTGGAAACTTTTCCTCCGGCATCTTCCACCAACTTCTTCGCGGCTTCTCGAGAATAATTGGCCAGCGTGCCGGTTATTACAAAAGTCTTTCCCGCCAGCGCGGTGCCGCGCTGCTTTTTTTCTCCCTTGAAGTTTAGATATTTCCCCAGGCGCTTTACCAGATCGCGATTTCGAGGCTCGGCAAAAAATTCCTGAATGCTGTTGGCGATCCGCGGACCCACCTCGTCCACTTCCTGCAATGATTCGACTGAAGCATTCATCAGCGCATCCATAGACCCAAAATGTTCTGAAAGAAACTTGGCTGTGCGCTCACCCACAAAGCGTATCCCCAGGCCGTAGATCACGCGTTCCAGCGGCAGTTTTCTCGACTGTTCAATTTCGCGCAGCAGGTTAGCCGCAGATTTTTCCCCAACCCGCTCCAGGCTGAGCAGTTTCTCCTGGTCTAGTTCATAGATGTCCGCCAGATCTTTGACCAATCCTCGGCTGGAAAGCTGGTTGACCATAGATTCACCCATGCCCTCAATGTTCATCACGGAGCGAGCGGCAAAATGCAGAATGCTTTCACGCAGCTTGGCAGGACACGCCGTGTTCACGCAGCGATGATCGGCTTCACCCTCAACGCGCACCACGTGGCCGCCGCATTCCGGACACCGCTCCGGCATGTGGAATATCTTGTGGCCGCGCGGATGCTCTTTATCGGAGATAACTTTCACGACTTTGGGAATCACGTCGCCGCCGCGCTCGATCATCACCCAGTCACCGATCTTCACTTCCAGCCGGTCGATTTCATCCTGATTGTGAAGCGTGGCCCGCGTTACCGTGGTGCCGCCAATGGACACAGGCTTGAGCGCGGCTACCGGCGTCAGCTTGCCGGTGCGGCCCACCTGAACAAGAATGTCTTCTATCTGGGTAGTGCCGCTGCGTGCAGCATATTTGTAAGCAATGGCCCAACGCGGAGCCTTTCCGGTAAAGCCGAGCCGCTGTTGCGTTCGCGTGGAATTTACCTTGATGACAACGCCATCAATTTCATACGGCAACTTGTCCCGCAGTTGCTCGCACTTGGCGATAAATTCCAGCGCCTGATCGATATCGTGCGCCAAGCGATGGTTTGAATTCACCTTGAATCCCAGTTCATGAAGGGCCGTGAGTGAATCGTTATGGTGCTCGGGATAAAATTTGCCATCGACCAGTAGAAAGTAAGCGTAAAAATCCAGCCGCCGTTGCGCCACAATGTTCGGCTCCAAAACGCGGATGGTGCCAGCGGCCGCGTTGCGCGGGTTGGCAAACTTGCTCAGCTCCTGCCGCTCACGGTCCTCATTCAGGCGTTCAAACGCCAACAATGGAATTACTACTTCTCCGCGAACTTCAAAGTCAGCGGGCACGCCGGCCTTTTTTAAAGTTGCCGCCGGTATGGAAAGCGGTACAGACCGCATGGTCCTAACATTTGAGGTCACGTCTTCGCCGATGGTTCCATCGCCGCGCGTAGCACCTTTGAGCAAATGGCCGTCCTGGTAAGTCAGCGCCAGCGACATTCCGTCCAGCTTGAGTTCGCACACGTATTCCAGTTTTTCGCTGCCGGCCGATTCTCGAACACGCCGGTCCCAGTCCCGCAGCTCCTCTTCGTTGTAGGCGTTGTCCAGAGAAAGCATGGGCCGCGAGTGCTGCACTTTGGGAAAACCTTCCAGAGGCTTGCCGCCGACGCGCTGGCTGGGCGAGTCCCTGGTCACCAACTCAGGGTGCGCAGCCTCAAGCTTTTTCAACTCCTGCATCAGGCGATCAAACTCTGCGTCAGGAAGTTCCGGAGCGTCCAGGACGTAATAAAGGTGTTCGTGGTGGCGGATGGTCTCGCGCAACTCTTCGATCTGATGCTTTACGGCCCGATCTTTTACTCGATCATTGGGCACCCGATCCTTGGCGGCAGTTGTCATGGGTTGATTATATTTCGAAGCTCGAACGGAGGTTCATGGCGCGGAGAGGCTGAAACACAGATCGCGCCGTCAGTCCCGCAATACATGCCTTCCCAATTTACTGAGCCAAAGACTGCTTTTCTCAGAGTGCGCTTTCCTGATCAGCGCCCTGCCACAGGCTGCGCAGGCACAGTGACCTGCGCATTCGCTGATCCAACGACTCCACTGCTGCCATCGCGTACGGCCAACCGCAGGAGGTATTGGCCCGGAGGCAGGTCAACTTTCAGCTCACATGGAAAAAAACTGGATTTGATTTTGGCCAGGGCATCAGGCTTCAATGCGGCATTCACTTTTGTGCCATCGGTTTTCACCGGCTTATCGAGATCATTGGGCGCAAATGCCCGCACGGCACAATTCACCTGGGCGTGTTGCAGGCCGTCTGCTCCTGAGGTGAATTGAATCTCTGAAGGATCGATCGCATAGCGCAGAAGGACGGTCCTGGAACCGGCGGCCGGAGGGTTCACTTCTGCTTTAAACTGAAGCGCGCTGACCATTGGCGCTTCCAGACTCAGCGCCTGGCTGAACTCAATGTCCGTCTGTTCCGGATATTGGGCCAGATATGCGGCACGGTCAATGGCAAAATAACCTGTACGATAGCGGAGATTGATTCCCTTGCGGCGCGTCTTCACTTCAATCTTGCGAAAGCGGCCATCCCATTTTTTATTTTGCGGATAATAGCCGACCAAGTAATAAGTAGAACCATCGTCAATCCCATCACTCAGCGCATTATCGATATCGTTCCGATTGTAGTAAGCCTTGCCGCCTGTCTTGTCCGCCAGATCCAGCATAGCAACGTGCGATTGAAAGAGCTCTTCTGATTGTTTTCCTTCCGCCTTCATGGCCAAGCCGCCCAGGGCGCTACCACCCTGCCCGGAGATATTGCTGGCTACGTTATAAAGAGGGCTGCCGATGAGCCCACGAGCATCAATCGGATACACGGCAACCTGGGCGTCAGCAAGAAGACCGCCTAGATAGGCCAGCTGATCCCCATAGCGGTGGTCACGATTGTTGCCTGTGTTCCTCACTGGCACTTGGCCCGCGAAGGAGTCCACCGGGTTGTGGGAGTCGACAGAGGCAAAAATGTTCATGGGAATGGATTCAGATACCCAAATGAGATTTTTACGCCCCTTATATTTGGAGAGCATCCGGGCGAGAGAAGTTAACGCCGCGAAGGTGTACTGGATTCGCACGTCATTCTGGTCCGCGGTAGCTTGTTCTGCGAACTCATTCATCTGCATCAACATCAACGGGTCTCCGAGCACGAGATCTCCAGGCGCGCCTGTGAGGGCTTGAGCGGCAAGCCCCTGCGGCGCCATAGCGACCTCTGATGTTCCCGTAGGATTTTGCATCATGGGAGAGCTTTGCCCTTTGAACGCATTGATGACGCGCTTAAGTGCAGTCAGGTCTGTAGTGAAATCCTGCACCATGTGCAACTTCCTGCCCAGAGTGAAAATTGCGACCGGCTGACCTTCTGGGAGTTTTTGCAGGAATTTCACCATTTCAGTACGCACGTAAGCCTGATTCAGCAGGTTGCTGTTGAGCGAATCCAGCAGAATTACATTCAACGCGGTGTTTGGGGGATACTTGCGCGCGTTGCTGACCATGTTGGCGGGAAGACTTACCTGCGCGACGCTTTCAGCCGGTTGGCCGCCACGCTGAAATACGAAACTACCTATCGGCTGCTCTTTGCCATCCTCGAGAATCCGCAAATCCTTAGCTTCCAGATCTGTAATAGCGTGGCCTTTCTTGTCATGCGCTACTACATCCACAATCACAAGCCGTGTCGTCACTTTGACTGACGGGACATTTTGGGCGAGATCGGCGGCTTGGGCAGGCGTGGAATCGCCCGTTCCCGTTTGGCCATACAGAACGGGAGAGAACAGGATGAAAGCGATAAGGACAGCGTTGCAAAGGAAATGCTGCGATGACTTCGGCACGGTCCCGCCTTTCTGGCTCGGCACGGCAAGGTATACCCCATTGCCATGGGCCACGCAAGCTGCTTCTGCCAATAGGTTCCGATTATTTTTGAGGGCGTCCGCCAAGACATGCGGATGCATCCGTGCCCTTCGCTGCGTGGAACCGCACGAAGGGCCAGAGAGAGGACCAGATTACGTTATCGGGAATCGAGCTATGCCGCACTTAAAAGGCGGCGGAAAACGCTAGTCGCGTTCAGAACGGGAGTCGCGATCTTTGCGGATCTTTTTCTTTGCCCGCTTGCGCGCCAGGGCTTGCTTTACCCGCTTCTTCTCGCCCGGCTTCAGATAATACGAGTGGCGCTTTACTTCCTTAATGATGTCTTCCGTCTGGACTTTACGTTTAAATCGGCGCAGCGCGTTTTCCAGCGGTTCGCCTTCCTGTAATCGGACTTCTGCCAAGCTGTTCCTCCGTGCCAAAGTTAAGTGGGTGCTTAATTGGGACTCTTTAAATTGTGCTCTTAAGAGGATACATCACTGGCCGCCAAAATGGCGACTTTTACCTACGAGCGGACCATTGCAAGAAAAGTTGGGGGTGCATTTTGCGATGCATCCCCCAGGGACAAGGCATCACTTGTTCGATTATTGGGTGACTAAGAAAACATCGTAGGCAGTTTTCCCCACATCCGAAGGGCCGTGCAGTCCTTTATTCACATGCGCCTTATAGCGGAACACATTTCCGTACTGGTCAGTTCGCTCGGACAGAGAATAATCCAGGCTGATCGAGTAGATGCCCAGCTCTGCCAGCGTGTGGAGTTCTTCCGGCTGGCAAATACCATCGTGATTTGCATCGATCCATATTCGCAGCAAAGAATAGATTGGATCACGGTCATCTATTATCCCGTCGCCGTTCCAATCGTATTGGGCCAGTGCGCCAAAACCGTTGGGATGAGCAGATTGTGGTTGTGGCGTAGCATTGCCAAACAATTCAGATCCGTCATCCACTAAACCATTCCCGTTACGATCCAAAACGAGGAAGCCGTTTCGAGAGTCCGCCGTCCAAGGTACATGCAAAGGATGCCCATCCGCGCGAATATCAAAAACAACCCCATGAGCTGTATCCGTCAGATGAAAACCCTCGCCCGTCAAATCAAGGATCAGAGGCTCACAGTCCCCGGAATCGTCAGGATTATTGTTCGTAAACTCCTGGTCGGGCAGAGGCGGGCTGCAGGGAGGGGGCGGAGGGGGCGAGGAGCTACATGGGACGGCTGCACATTGTTTGAGATCCTGAGAGAAGGAGATTTGGGCACATTCACTACCGCTTTGTGCTCTTGCCCATACTCGAAGAAGGAATTGGTTTATATTATCGGTGGAGCTTGTAAAGCCGGCATTCACATTCTGAGCCTGAAACGTCGGAGAGCAATCGATTTTGATAGAACCGCCACAGAAAAGACTCGTTTGGCCGGTAGAAGTCATCTGTGAAGACGTGTTGAGATATACGTTATTGTTATTTTGTCTGATCGACACATTGAACATTATATGTTTGCGTCTCAGTAACAGTTTCGTTGAAGTGGACATCACAGCTTGTACCTACATTCTTGGTGTCGCTTGTAAGGAAATTTTGAATGAAACTGCAATTGCCCTGAGCAAAAACACACTGGGCGCAGAATATTACTGCTATTTCGAAGAGTATTTTGAGCTTGCTCACTGCGCCCTCCTGTGCAAATTGGCTTGAACTGAAATGAACTGGGCATCTTTTTCATTTTTATCCGCGTAATCCATCATCCGTTGCCGTTCGTCCGCTGATGATTGCTCATGTTGGTTCTTCAGGTTATAGAGATGGGTCTCAAGTATTGGGGTCATAAGAGGAGCAGTTTCTTTAGACTCCTCCCAGAGTCGGGTGAGCTTGTCTATGGCTTCCTCTTTAGAGGAAGCATTGCGGATAATTTCCTTGGTTTGGTTGTCGGCATCTGCAATCGCTTGGCGACCGGTCATCACATGCATTAACATTTTGCGGTTGGTGAATTCTGCAGAAGCATCACTGAATACGACTAAGTCGAGAGCGGCGGTCACGTTGTTTGACACGCCCTGGATAACTTCGTCAAATGTTTCTCCGGAGCGTATTCCCTCTAGTTTTCCAGAATTTACGCCCAGGAGCATATCCTCAAGCCGGAAAAATGTATCAGACACATCCGGCTGTCTACCTGCCCGTATCGTGCGGATGGCCAAGTCGAAAGCAGTGATCGGCTTATCGGATAGATTGCGAATGGTTACTGTTGCAGTGTGTGAGGACAGATCCAGCTTGATTCCTTCCACCTTAGCCCCGGTGATAGAGGGCACAGTCGCCGGTTGATCGTCGACGGTGCTTGCCGTTTGTGCTTTACAGATGACCCCTAACAGCAACATTGAAATTGCTACTGCATATCCTAAGCGCATTTTTTGACTTTCCTTTTCTCAATGCGGCGAAGCCGCAATATTTGCTTTTACTGGGGCCTCCAAGGGGTGTGTGAGTTTAGATACGGCCAGCTGTGAGTCAAACAGAATTGCCGGAATATTTACGTTTCCCGAAGATCGACTTGCAAACTCATTGAAAGTTCAGGAAGAGCTTCCGCTTAAGTTTTTCCTTATCCCTGGCGACAAATTCGAGGAACCGAGGCCGCTAGCGGGACGGCCCCGGTTTATGGAGCGCTCTCCCCCTCGGAGACGGTGTGAGAACTTTCAGTTTGTCCGAAGCGCATTCACCTGGCGCTGCATTACTGCAACAAGCTCTCCAACAACGCACGGGTCTTTTTGGGTTGGACGCGATACGAGCGGGCGGTAAATTGGAGCGCGCTGGAGCCTGCGCTACAGGAAGAGATCCTTTCCCTGCGCGACATTTGCATCCAATGCCTGAATTCCTCATTGG
>JASLFF010000574.1 GCA_030150795.1 Terriglobales bacterium
CAGCTCTTTGTACCTTCACTAACCACCGTTCGCCAGCCGATGGAGGCCATGGGCGCAAGCGCAGTCAGTATTCTCATTGAGGGCATTAGTGCTGCCGCCGAAAATCGCAGCGGCTCCGCCATTCATCGCAAGCTCCCCGCAGAGTTGGTAATTCGCGAATCGACGCAAGCAGTTCCGTGATTCGTACCAGCGTCTCGCTTGACTTATTCCTTATACCTTATTTCGGATTACTGTGTCCCCCTCACTGGGTGGAGCAGGTCTTTAGACCTGCGATAAAGCTGATACGCCCTTTCGGCTTCAGCCGCTGAGGTACATTGCACACGGATACAACATAGTCTTAAGACATAACGGATCTTTTGGGAATGCTTACCGGCAAGCTACCTATAAAAGCAATGCGTCCAAAAAGCGCTTCAGCCAACGCCTCCATGGCCGGAGGCAGGATGCTGTATGTACAAACGTAAGTGGCAGCTTCGGGATACGCCGCAATATCATAAGGCATGCGCAGCGCAACCGTAATCATGCGTGTTCCCTGCTTGATGAGCTTCTGAACCAAACGCGCCTGCGCGGGATGAGCAGTAGCGTTGATGGTTCCCAGGACCACCACATCGTATTTGGCTAGCCGCTCGGATAATGCTCCGATCTCCTCGGCTGCTGGACTCATGCCAAAAGAAAACTCATCAACTCGCGGATGATACCGCCGAAGCGCATCCGCCAGCGCCGGCTTCACGTATGACGAAGTGTCGGCAGGAGTTAGATCTTCGGGCCGCGGAATTGCAACCGCAATCTTCTCTTCGGTAGCGATGCGCAACGGCAGCAGTCGGGCGGTATCGCGCACCAGTGTGACTGACTTTCGCGCCACCTCTTGTGCAAGTTGAAGATGCTCGTCGCAGCCAATGATGGATAACGCTTCCTGCGGCTGCCGGCTGATCCAGTTCTTCAGCGCCATGATGCGCCGCGCTGATGCGTGCATCTCATTGGACGAAAGCAGCCCTCTACGCGCGGCTTGCACCAGATTGCTCCAGGCCGGTTCCACCCGGGAAAGATCGTGATTGAAGAGAAGCAGATCAATACCTGCCGCGACGGCAGCCATCGTCTCGGCCACGTAGCCGGGGCCTTGTTCCATGGCGTGCATATCAAGAGCGTCCGATACGACAACGCCATTAAAGCGCATCTTTCTGCGGAGCAAATCACGCAGGATTTGCGGTGAGAGCGTGGCGGGCAATTCATTCGATCCGCCATTTAACGCCGGCATCACGATATGCGCCGTCATCACCAGACGAACTCCACTTTTTACGGCAGCGCGAAATGGAACCAGCTCGACGGAGCGAATCCGCTTAGCGTCGTGCTTCACGATGGGAGCGTTATGATGCGAATCGCTGGAAGTGTCCCCATGTCCCGGAAAGTGCTTGGCTGTCGCGGCCACTCCGGCGCTTTGCAGGCCGCGGATCAGCGCGGCGCTCAGGCGCGCCACCAACTTCGGATCTTCACCAAAAGAGCGTGTGCCAATAACCGGATTCAGAGGGTTGCTGTTGACGTCACACACCGGCGCAAAATCAACGTTGATGCCCACAGCAGAAAGTTCTTTGCCCAGCGCACGTCCTACTCGATAGGCCAGCTTTTCCGAGCCGGCAGCGCCAAGGGCCATGTTGCCGGGAAATGGCGTTGTCTGGTCCACGGCAATGAGTTGGCCGCCTTCCTGGTCTGCGGCAATCAGCAGCGGAGGCTGGCCTGATTCGGTGGCGGCGCGTTGTAGAGCATGCGTTAATCCACGCAGTTCAGCCAGATTGCCCATGTTCTTGTGGCGAAAAAGGACAACGCCTCCTACATGATGGCGCCGCAGGACCTCTAAAAACTGCTGTGGTGGCGCTTCCCTGCCCTCAAACGTCAGCAGAAATTGCTGCCCTGCTGCTTGTTCCAGCGCCATAGCATTTTTTGGAATTGAACTTCGCATCAGGCCCTATGGCTCTCCCGCCAGGGCTTTCGTCGGCGTTAATTGAGATTCGGCGTTTGCGCCAATCGGGATAAAGCGGGCCATCGCCAGAGCAGGAATAGCCGCAATCAGCACCCAGACAAAAAACTTCTGGTAGCCAATCCATTTCTGGATATACCCGCTCATTGCACCGGGCAAGATGAGTCCCAGATTCATCAGTGAATTAGCAAACGCGTAGTGGGCCGCCTGATATTTTCCCGGCGCGATCTCCTGCATCATGAGCAGAATCACGCCGACAAATCCAAAACCGTAGCCGAACATTTCTACACTCAGCGCGGTCGCGATCAGCGCAGAATTCGTGGGCAGGGCGGTGCTCAAGTAAACGTATGCGACGTTCGGCAAATTCATAATAACGATCAGCGGAACAATGGCCCGCTTTAGTCCGAGCCATGAAGTGAAGTAGCCTCCAAGGACCGTCCCGCCAATAAATGCCGCAGTCCCCAGCGTCCCATAAATCGTCCCGAACTGTGCAGTGCTCAGACCCAGGCCGTGATCAGCGCGCGCAGCTTTGAGAAATAGAGGGCCGATTTTTACCAGTTGTCCCTCGCCCGCGCGATACAGAAAAATGAAGATCAGCAACAGAATGATGTTGGGCTTTTGGAAGAAACGCGCTACAACGTCCCAGTAAGTCCTGGCTACCTCTTTTATGTTGCCGGAACGCCGATCTTCTCCGCCGCTGGGCAGTACGCGCGCGTGATAAAGACCAAGCAAGACAAGGATCACGCCAAGGCTGCCAAAGATAATCATCCATGCGCGCAAGATGGGCAGCCGCGCTTCAAGAAATCCGGCAAGAATGATGAGTCCTCCCTGCGAGAAGAACCGTGCGACGTTAAAAAAACCTCCTTGCCATCCGGCGTAAGCCGATTGTTGCTTGGCATTGAGACTGGCGATGTAAAGACCGTCGGCGACTATATCGTGGGAAGAAGAGCAGAAGCCTATGATCGATAACAAGGCAATCGAATAACGGAAGTAGCCCGGAAGCGGCAAGCATAGCGCCAACAACGCCAGGCTCAGCCCACCAATAAATTCAAAGCACACAACGAAGAATTTCCTGGTCTTGTACATCTCCAGAAATGGGCTCCACAGTGGCTTGAGCGACCAAGGCAGACCCAACAGGCTGGTGGTCAGCGCAATCGTTTCATTGCTGATGCCAACACGCTGGTAAAAAATCAGCGCCATCAGACTTACGGTGTAGAAGGGCAAGCCCTCGGCAAAATAAAGTGTGGGCACCCATCGTGCAGGCGAGGCGTGTTGGCGGTCATTTGTAAAATTCACAGAGCCTATTGTGCCATGAGCATAAAAG